>JAIOPP010000146.1 GCA_021413845.1 Planctomycetia bacterium
AACTCCAACAGGCCCGTCGCCAACGCGAACCGCAACACCCGACGCGGACTCTTCGTCGTCTTCATACGACGAGAGTTGCCGAACCACCCTTGCTAGCTGACGGATATTATCCGATGTTTTCTACGGAGCAGGACATTCTACATTATTAAAGTAGATGTCCCCTTATTTGAGCTCGGAAGCGCGGGTAGCCGAGGCCGATCGTTACTGCGCAGTAGGCGCCGATCGCGCTCGGCCAGGCTCCGGCTGCGAGGAGGCGGGGCGTGTCGAGGAAGCGATCGCCTGAGATCCACGACGCCGCCAGATACAAGCCGTTGGCGAGCAGGCAAAAGTCGGCGATGAACCAGGCGGGCCGTTTCCAAACGGATCCGCTTCGCACGACCAGCGCAACACCGACCGGCACGACGACGCCGAGCACCGGCCCGCACCACAGCGTGACGAGCGGCCGAGGGTCGGGCACGAACAAGCTGTGCGGCAGATGCCACGGTCGCAGCTCCGCATGGTGCAGCGTTCCGCCGCTCACCCAACCGCCGACGAGATGCCCACACTCATGCGTCGTCGCCATCACACACCAGGCGACGAGCAGCAACGTGATGAGTTTCAGCCAATGCGACAATGGAAGACCTTCCGAGCGACGATGAAGGTTCGCGAATTCATCGCTAGTCTACACCGTTCGCAGAACGAAAGCGGCCTTTCGGAATCGTAGTTCCGAAAGGCCTTGAGCTTCGCTTGCGTTCGCGGGTGGAGTTGCGGTCGTCTGCTATTCGCTGCTTATTAGAAACCCAGGAGAAACCTAATAGAACCCGATGCCGAAGCCGGGGCGATAGCCGCCGTAACCATACCCGCCATAGCCACCGTAGCCGTAGCCGCGACCATAGCCATAGCCACCATAGGCTCGGCTCAATCCGTACCCGACGCCGACCCGAACCGCCGCGCGAGCCGCACCGCGCAACACCGGCCGGCGATAGGCCGCATCGGCCTGCGGCGCGCTCGTCGCCAAGATACCGACCACAGCCAACGCTAAAAGAATCCGACGCATACCAAATTCCCTTCTTGAAGAAGCGACCCCCTCAAGCCGCTTGAGCCCACACAGGGGCATTGTATGCGCGCGTAAAAGATGAATTTTTCGTTAAGAGATAAGGAAGGGGTCGGGCGTCAGGGGCCAGAGGCTCGTGAGAAAGACCTTGCTCGTGCGCGTTCGCGCAGGCGGAAACGAAAAAGACCGCCGCGGCGCTGCGAAGCGCCGGGCGGTCTTTGATCGTTATGTCATCGAGATGAAATCTCGAGGCGGAAGGCGGAAGAACGAACTGCGAGCTTGTTCGCAATCGCGTCTTAAGCGGCGGCGAGCTTACTCGTCGTCCTCTTCCTCTTCGTCCTCTTCTTCATCATCGTCGTCGTCATCTTCTTCATCGTCGTCCCAATCTTCATCGTCTTCATCTTCGTCTTCGTCCTCGTCGTCGACTTCTTCCCAGTCGTCGTCGAAGTCTTCGTCGTCGAACTCTTCATCCTCTTCTTCTTCGTCGTCGTCTTCATCTTCCTCGTCGTCTTCATCATCGTCATCTTCGTCTTCGTCTTCATCCTCGTCTTCATCGGTGTCGTCTTCGGCGCGGGCTTCATCCAGCCACGACAAACGACGACGCGTGACTTCTTCGTCGCGGGTGAGCTCGGTTTCAGTTGCAATCTTCACTTCAGGCTCCTCTATCGAATCGTTTACCAAAGATAAATCAGCTTGATTTTTGTCGCTCGCCGCAGTGGTTTTCGCCGCGGCGCCCGTCGCTCGCAATTCCGTGGCTCGCGGCAAATCGTCGAGATGCCGCAGGCCGAAGAACCGCAAGAATCTTTTTGTCGTCCCGTAAAGGAAGGGCCTGCCCAAATCGTCGCTTCGTCCGACGATCTTCACCAAGTCCCGATCCATAAGTTGTCGTAGCATTTCATCGCACTGCACTCCTCGTATCGACTCGACCTCGAGCCGCGTCACCGGTTGACGATAAGCCGCCACGGCGAGCGTCTCTAAGGCCGGAGCCGAGAGTCTTGCTTCGACGTGCGTTCGCACTAATCGTCGCAGCCACCCGGCGAACTTGCGTCGCGTCAGCAACTGAAATCCACCGGCCGCTTCCTCGGCCCGAAACGCCGTTCCTTGTCGATCGTAAAAATCATTCAATCGGCGGATCAATGTACGCGCTTCGGTACCATCCGCCAAGTTAGCCAGCTGACTAATTTTTCTGGTATTCAGCGGTTCGTCCGCGAGAAACAAAACCGCTTCGACTCGTGCCATCCGTGCGTCGCGTACTCCGTTGCCGCCGCTCGTCTGTTTTTGCTTCGTGCGCGGCGGTGCTAAGTAGGGGCTTCGCAGCGCCATCGGCAAAGCTCGAGCCCGAGCATTGCGACCGGCCGCCGCAGCCGCGATTCCTCCCTGCGCCGACCCGTTTCCGATCCCACCAACGGCTCCCGAGCGACCGAGCGTGGCATGGCTTCTTGTGGAATGCAACATGCGCCGCTTCTCGGCTCTTTCGGGACGTTTGGTAAAGTCAGTACATCGGCAACGACCGGCAACGAGAATAGCTGCCGGCAGCAATTTCCCGGCATTCTTCCAAGTTTGCAAGAGGATTCCGGGCGAAAGAGGGGGACCGGGCGCCGCGTGAGAAGATAGGAAAGCCCGCGACGTGTCCCGAATCCGATCGGGTTCCGTTACGGAAGCCGGCCCGCTTTCCAGGCTTCGACTTCGTCCAACACGGTTTGCATCGTGCGCAACGGGTCGGTATCGGTCGCTTCGAATTGCCGTGTGTAGTCGGCGCTGTGTCCGGCGGCCATGCGGCATTGGAATCGGAAGGCGTTGCCGCTAGCACCCCAAGTTTCGAGCGTGTAATGGGTTGCACCCAGCGCCTTGAGCCGGCTTTGGATCTGCGTGAACTGCTCGCCGGTGGGAGAGGGGGTTCGCGGCACCGGTTTCGTCGCTTCCTCCATCGTGACCGGCAGGGGTCGAAGATCGCTGCCGGCCTCGAAACCGACCGGCGGCGCGCTCGCGGCGACTGATTCCATCGCCACGGCTTGCGACACTCCGGCCGAAGCGGCGCGAACATCGCTGTTCGTCGGCGACGATGCTGCCGACGAGGTTACCGCCGTCGCATGTTCCGCCTGCTGGACACTTCCCGAGGGGTTCGATGGTTCGACTTGCAAAGCTTCGGCTTGCGCCAGGCTCACGGCCGAGTCGAGCGGCGCGGCGCTGGAGCGGTCGCGGCTCTTTTCCGCTCGGGTACCGGTGGCGCGCGCCTTCGGTTTCGGGTCGACGCTCGCCGTGGTGGCCGATTCGTTCATCTTCTCGTTGAGAAACTTCGGCATTTTCACCCCGACGACCGCAAACAGCGGCATCACGATCATGCTCACGAGGATGATCGTGGTGCGAAAGCGCGTGTACTTCGCCGGTTCCGTAGTGTCCGTCATACTGTTCGCCGTCGTTTCGTAAGACCGAAAGGGAGACATGCCCACACAATGAGCGAGGTCGCTCTTTGGGGGGCGGGATCATACTCGCGAGCAGCGATCGACCGCAACGGCAGTCAAACCACTCCGTTTTCCCTTATAATGACCGGGCTTTCTCGCAGCCGCAGGCCGCGGGCCTGACCGCTCGCTTTTGTCTCCGCTCCCCTTTCCGACACATCGTTTCCTCCTGTCGCGGCAGCCGATGCAATCGATTTACCTCGACCACAACGCGACGACTCCGCTTCTGCCGGAAGTGGCCGAGGCGATGGACCGCGCCGCACGGGCCGGATATGCGAATCCGGCCAGCCAGCATGCGGCCGGACGCCGCGCACGCCGGATCATCGAAGACGCCCGCGAGCGGATCGCCGAGATCTTAGGAGTAAACCTCGCGACGATGCAGCCCGACCGGCTCCTCTTCACCAGCGGCGGCACCGAGGCGAACAATCTGGCGCTGAGCGGATTAGTCGGCGGTGCGGTGAAAGGGGAGCTTGCGCCGGCCCCGCCGGCAGCGCATGTGCTTCTCTCGGCGATCGAGCATCCGTCGATCGTCGGGCCGGGCGAACGGCTCGCGGCCGAAGGTTACGACGTCGAACAGATTCCCGTCGACGGCGACGGACGAGTCGAAGTCGCGCGCTTCGCGCAGCTTCTCCGGCCGACGTCGCGGCTGGTGTCGCTGATGCTCGGCAACAACGAAACGGGAGTTTTGCAACCCGTCGCCGAAGTGGCTGCGCTCTGCCGCGCGCAGGGCGTGCTTATGCATACCGATGCTGCGCAAGCCGTCGGCAAGATCGAGGTCGACTTCGGAAAGCTCGGCGTCGATGCGCTCAGCGCCGCGGCACATAAGTTTCATGGCCCGCTCGGCATCGGCCTGCTCGCGCTGCGCCGCGGAGTGGTGCTCAGGCCGCTTTTGATCGGCGGCTTTCAGCAAGAAGGGCTTCGGCCCGGCACGGAATCGCCGGTGCTTGTCGTCGGCTTGCTGACGGCGCTGGAGATTTGGGCCCGCGACCGCGAGACACGGACTGCGCATCTGACGATGCTGCGCAACGAGCTCGAGCGCCGTTTACTAACGAGTTGTCCACAGATCGTCGTGCATGGTGCGCGCGTGGCGCGGTTGCCGCAGACGCTCAACATCGCGTTCGTCGGGGCAAATCGCCAAGCGATGCTTATGGCTCTCGATCAGGCCGGCGTTGCTTGTTCGACCGGTTCGGCCTGCGCGAGCGGCTCCAGCCGCCCGTCGCCGACGCTCGAAGCCATGTGCTGCTCGCCGGCCGAGCTGGAAAGCTCGCTTCGCTTCAGCGTCGGCTCGACGACGACCACGGCGGAAATCGTCGAAGCGGCGGCCCGAATTACGGCCGTTTTTCATGAGCTTTCGAGTTCGGAACGAACTTAGAGTCGTCGGCTTAGTAATTCGTCGGCTTTTCGGATCAAACGACCCTCTTTCGGTCGCTCGGCAGGCGAAAATTCGGTATATTGAGGGTTCGTTTTTCGAGCTCGGCGTCCTGATGTTCGGGCTCGATTTTCTCTCCCGATTTTTTGCCGCGGAACGATGTGATCGACACCTCGCTCACAGGCCACGCTTCGACGCCGATCGCAGAGCTCGTCACGGGCTCGCCGCGTCGCGCTCCGACGTTGGAAGACTTCGCTTCCGGCGATGAGAACCTGCTCGGGCTCGAGGCCGTCCGTCGGTTGATCGACGAGGCCGTCGTGCGCAGTAGCGGCGTTGACGTTCGCGAACCCGCAAGCGTGGCGACGGATCCCAATGCGACGATCGACGTTGCCGTCGATAGCACCGGTCCCTTGGTATTGCATGGACCGGCCGGCACGGGGAAGTCGCATCTTTGCGAAGCGCTCGTCGGCGAATGGCAGCGCCGGATGCCCGAGTCGACGGTCGTGCATCTTGCGGCGAGTGAATTTTCCGAACGGTACGCCGAAGCGGTCGAGGCCGATCGAATCGATCCGTTCCGCAATCGTTTTCGCGCGGCCGATCTCTTGGTGTTGGAAGATGTCGGGAAGCTCGCGACGAAACATCCCGCGCAGCGCGAACTTCTCTACACGCTCGACGCTCTCGAAGCGCGCGGCGCTCGGGTCGTCGCCACGTTCGATGCTCCGCCGCAACGTTTGGAAACGTTCCTGCCGGGGCTCGTCGGTCGCTTGAGCGGCGGCGTGGTCGTGGCGCTGGTACCGCCGTCGACGACTTCGCGACGGGCGATCTTGGAGCGCATTGTTACTTTGCGCGGAATGCAGATCGAGCCGAAAGCGCTGGAGCTCTTAGCGGGCGATCTGGAAAAGACCGTGCCTGAGCTGCGCGGAATTCTCACGACGCTGCACGCGCTCGTCGGGCAAGAACTTGCCGAAGGATCGAAGACTCGCAGCGATACCGTGATCGATACGCCGTTCGTGCGTCGGTATTTGGAACAACGCTCGCAAGCCGCGGCTCCGGCGATGAAGACGATCGCCGAGCAATCGGCTCGTCGCTACGGCCTGACGGTCGCCGACTTGAAAAGCGGTTCGCGCCGGCGAACGGTCGTCGCGGCTCGTGATGCGGCGATCTTTCTCGCGCGCCGGTTGACGAACAAAAGCCTGCAGGAAATCGGCGACTTCTTCGGCGGCCGCGACCATACGACCATTTTACATAGTTGCCGCAAACTCGAACAATCGAGCGAGAGCGATCCGGAAACCCGGGAAGCGATCGACGCGATCCGACAGAAACTCGCCCGCCTTTGAACATCGTCATGAACGACGCGAGCCTGGGGAAATCCTGTCGCTCGCATGTCACTCGTTGCGGCATCGCTCGACACGACCGAACAACCGAACAAGCCACGAACCAAGAACCAAGAACAACCAACGATCGAGTAGCAACGGACGAACGCCGAGTCGACAAGTTCTACACGAGCCCGACGATGCCGGAGAATGCGAACAGGCCGAGACTTATCACGTGTAACGTCGCGCTATCGACAGCTTCGAGCTTCGCATTCCTACTCCTATTATTTATTTAAATACTTTAAGAGAAGAGCAGACGCCTTCGGCGAAGCGAAACTTCGCCATTCAACTTGAGAACGGATTTCGCACTATGAAAGTCAGTTGTGAACGGGACAAACTCTTAGCCGCTTTCCAACTCGCCGCGGCCGTGGCCCCGAGCCGGAGCCCTAAGCCGATCTTGCAGAACGTGAAACTCGAAGCGACGAAAGACGGCTCGGTTCTCACGGCGACCGATCTTGAAGTCGGCGTGCGGATCAACGTCGCCGGCGTTACGGTCGAAGCTCCCGGCACCGCACTCCTACAGGTCGCACGCTTCGGCTCGATCTTGCGCGAAACGAACGACCCGACGATCCGGATCGAGACCGACGGCCGCGGCACGATCATTCGCGGCGAGCGGAGCGAGTTTCGCTTGCCGGCCGAAAACCCGGACGAGTTTCCGAGCGTCGCGCAGTTTACCGACACCGCTTACTTAGAGCTTCCGGCTCGCTTGCTCCGCGAGTTGATTCGCCGCACCGTCTTCGCAACCGATAACGAAAGCAGCCGTTATGCCCTCGGCGGCGTGTTGCTCGAATTCCACGACGGCGAGCTCACGGCCGTCGGCACCGATGGTCGCCGGCTCGCAGTGATGAAAGGTCCGGCCAGCGCCGTCGGCGGCTACAAGGGTGCCGATACGATGACCATCGTTCCGACCCGAGCCATGCAGTTCATCGAGCGTTCGATCGTCGACGGCGATGCCGAAGTGCAGATCGCCGCGCGAGCCAACGATATCTTGGTGAAGACCCCGCGGGCCGTGATTTACTCCCGGCTCGTCGAAGGGCGGTTCCCCAAGTGGCGCGATGTGTTCCCGAAGCGCGAAGGAACGCAGAAGATTCAACTCGTCGTCGGCCAGGCTCACAGCGCCGTGCGGCAAGCGGCGATCGTGACGAGCGAAGAAAGCCGCGGG
The DNA here is from genome assembly GCA_021413845.1 of Planctomycetia bacterium. Classification (NCBI taxonomy): domain Bacteria; kingdom Pseudomonadati; phylum Planctomycetota; class Planctomycetia; species Planctomycetia bacterium. Next base: position 7,397 of record JAIOPP010000146.1, read on the forward strand.
GTCGACTTCGCATTCGGCGACGGCAAGGTCGTGCTCGCCGGTCGTGGGGCGGAGACGGGCCAATCGCGCGTCGAGCTTCCGATCGCTTACGACGAGCCGCAGATCACGATCGCACTCGACCCGCGCTACGTGAGCGATTTCTTCCGCGTCCTCGATGCGGAAAAGAACTTCACCTTGGAACTCAAAGACGGCGATAGCGCCGCCGTCTGTACGACGGACGACGGTTACGGATACGTGATCATGCCGCTGGCGAGAGACAGATAGGGATCAGGGGCCAGAGGTCGGGGGTCGGAAAAGACGGACCCTCGATGCTTCATGTTCTCTCTGATCCCTGACCTCCGACCCCTGACCCCTTCCCTACATGTTCGACCCTAAACGGCTCGTCGATATCCTGGCTGAGTTGCATGCTCGGCGGGGATACGCGCGGGTCCGAGTTGCAGATACTTGCGACGAAGCATGGCGCGAGGCCGTGGGAGAGTCGCTGATCGCGCAAACTCGCTTGGCGGCGGTACGGCGCGGAGTCGCCGAGATCACCGCCGCCAATTCGATGGTTGCTCAAGAACTACAATTTCAGAAGGAACGAATCGTAGCCCGGCTCGCGGAACTTTTGCCTGAAGAAAAGATTCGCGATCTACGCTGCAAAATCGGACCGGTTTCCTAGCGAAGTCGCTCGCGTTGCGAAGCGTGCTTGAAGCTCGACCGGTTGCGATGAACGGAGTCTTGTCTTACTCATTACGGAAGCGATCGAAATTATTATGGCCGATAAAAAGCCTACGCCGAAAGATAGTCCCGCCCCTGTTGCCGCAACCGTGCCTAGCGATGCTGTGCCGAGGGATGCCGTGCCCGATACCTCCAGCCTACCTCCGGTCGATGACCGGACTTCGGAAATGCCCGAGATCAAAGTCGTGACGGGCAACTACGGCGCCGCGCAGTTCGACCACTTGAGCGACTTGGAGCACGTCCGCCAGCGGCCGAGTATGTACATCGGCGACACCGGCGTGCGCGGCTTGCATCACTTGGTCTACGAAACGGTCGACAACTCGATCGACGAGGCAATGGCCGGCCACGCGAAGCATGTCCGCGTGACGATCAACAACGACGAGTCCGTCACGATCGAAGACGACGGCCGCGGCATCCCGGTCGAGTTGCACCCGCAACTCGGCATCCCGACGCTGGAAGGGGTGATGACGAAGTTGAAGTTCGGCGGGAAGTTCAAGAAGGAAGCGTATCAAACCTCGGGCGGTTTGCACGGCGTCGGCGTGACGGTCGTGAACTTCCTCAGCGAACGTTGCGAAGTCGAAGTCTATCGCGACGGCCACATCCACCATCAAGCGTACGAGCGGGGCGTGCCGACGGGCGAGATCCGCCGCATCGGCAACACCGACAAGCGCGGCACGAAGACGACGTTCAAGCCCGACGACACGATCTTCACGGTTACGAAGTTTTCGGCCGATACGCTTCGTCGCCGGTTGCAGGAGCTCGCGTTCTTGAATCGCGGCGTGCAGATTATCTTCACCGACGGCCGCAACGGTCAGACCGATACGTTCCAATACAAGCGCGGCATCATCGAGTTCGTCGAACATTTGAACCGCGGCATCGTCACGGCGCAGCCCGACATCGTCTATATCGCCGGCGAAAGCGAAGGGGTCGGGTTCGAAGTTGCGATGCAGTACAACGCCGAGTTCAGCGAGAACCTGCATTCGTTCGTGAACAACATCACGACGACCGAAGGGGGGACGCACGTCGTCGGCTTCCGCACCGCTCTGACGCGCTGCTTGAATACCTACGGCAAGCGCGAAGGGATCTTCAAAGATCTGATTCCCGGCGGCGAAGACTTCCGCGAAGGGCTGACGGCGGTCATCTCGGTGCGCGTGCCGCACCCGCAATTCGAAGGGCAAACGAAGACGAAGCTCGGCAACGGCGAAGTCGAGGGGATCATCAACTCGGCCGTCGGCGACTTCTTCAACAAGTATCTCGAAGAGAATCCGAAGTCGGCCAAGGCGATCATCAACAAAGCGATTCTCGCCGCCGAAGCCCGCGAAGCCGCGCGCAAGTCGCGCGAAATGATTCGCCGCAAGGGAGCCCTTACCGGCCACGGCCTGCCGGGCAAGCTCCGCGATTGCTCGAGCAAAGACATGCTGAAATGCGAGCTGTATCTCGTCGAAGGAGATTCGGCCGGCGGCAGCGCCGAAGGGGGCCGGCTCCGGGAGTTTCAAGCGATTCTGCCGCTTCGGGGCAAGATCATCAACGCTTATAAATCGCGCGAAGATAAAGTGCTCGCCAATGAAGAAGTGCGCAGCATGATCGCCGCGATCGGGATCGGCCTCGGGCCCGACGCCGACCTCTCGAAGCGGCGCTACAACAAGATCGTGATCATGACCGATGCCGACGTCGACGGCTCGCACATCCGGACGCTGCTGCTGACGTTCTTCTATCGCCAAATGTACGCGCTGGTGAAGGGGGGGCATGTGTTCGTCGCCCAGCCGCCGCTGTTCCGCGTGAAGACGAAGAAGCAAACGTACTACGTGCAAAGCGAAGAAAAGATGAAGTCGCAGCTCTTAGACTTCGGCATGCAAGACGCCGTCTTCGAGCCGGGCGGTGGCCGAGCGCCGATCGCCGGCGACGAGATGGTGAAGCTTTGCCGCACGCTGGCGAGCTTGGAAAGCGCCTTGGTAGCGCTCGAGCGGCGCGGCATCAGCTTGAAGGAACACTCCGGCCGGCAACATCCGGAAACCGGCAAGCTGCCGGTCTATCACGCGTTCATCGGCGCGAAGGAGCAATGGCTCTTCACGCGCGAAGAGCTGAACGAGTTCTTAGCACAGCAAGAAAAAGTAAGCGGCGAGTTGAAGGTAACCGAGCAGCCTTCGGCCGAAGCGCAAGAGGCCCCAGCGAAGCACGGCGCCGCGAAAGAAGGCCTGGAAGAGTTGCCGGCCGAGCGGCGCGTCCACATCATCGAGTTGCACGAAGTGCGCACGCTCAATAAAGACCTGGGCGAATTGAAGACGATGGGCTTCGACATCAAGGCCCTTATTCCGCAGGCCCGCACCGGCTCGCTCGACTCGCGTTATAAACTTCGCCGCGACGACGCGGAGATCGGCATCGAAGACCTGCGCGGGTTGCTGGCGGCGGTGCGCAAGGCGGGAGAAAAAGGCCTGCACGTCACGCGCTTCAAAGGCCTCGGTGAAATGAACGCCGAAGAACTAAGAGAAACCACGCTCGACCCGGCGAACCGGACGCTACTGCAAGTAAGAATGGACGACATCGCCGCGGCCGACGACCTGTTCCGCGTGCTGATGGGCGACGTGGTCGAGCCGCGGCGCGAGTTTATTGAGAAGCATGCGCTCGAGGTAAGGAATTTGGATGTGTAAGTGGGCTTGCTGGTGTGGGACATAGTTTTTGGCCTTTGAGACAAAGTGCTTGGCCGGCTGGGACATAGTTTTTGGCCACGGATTAAGCTGCCATCGTTATCGCCGGATGATTTCGACTTGGCGGTTTAAATAAGACCACGATTACTCATTGTTCGCTGCCGTTTTTCCCGGCGCGAGAGCAGGTCCCCATCTTTTCCGCGACCGGAATCAACGGTACTTAATCGTTTCGGTGTGTCGCACTGGAGCGAGTCGGCGGTAGTTGTACTGAGCCCAGATTCCGAATTCGCATCGCCTCTAGGAGAACCTTCGGTGTCCTCTTGTTTTCGTTTCCTTGCGGCGTTGCTCATTACGACGGCCTACCTCTCGCCCGTCGCCCGGGGCGCGGAGAATACCTGGCTTGCCGTCGGGCATGGTGGACAACGGATGTTGTCTGCCGACGGCAAGACGTGGTCGCAGGTCGGGTCGTGGAGCAAGCCGGGCCATAACCAGGACGATCTGAACGTCGCCGCGAGTTTCAAAGGCGGCTTCTACGTCGGCGGTGGATACTTCAGCGGCCGGCTCACGGCGACGCGCGACGGCAAGAGTTGGTCCGACGGTGTGATCCCCGGCAGCTCGCCGATCTTCGGTCTCGAAGTCGTCGGCGATGCGCTGTTCGCGATGGACCTGCGCGGCAAGGTCTTCAAGACCGTCGACGGCGAAAAGTGGGAGCTCGTGGCGACTCCCACGATGCCGCCGCCGACGGAGATCATGTGGGCCGCCGCCAAGAAACAAGCCAAGGACCGAGGCCGCGATGAAGACTCCGTCACCGAAGCGCAGGCCCAAGGGCATTGGATTCGCGGCACCGCGCAGGGAAACGGTCTGATCGTCGGCTCCGGCGACTACGGACCGGTCGTGGCCTTCGATCCGCAGACCAACGAGACGACGATCACGAAGATGGCCGGGCAAGACACGAAGAACCCCGGCCCGAAGCGCGTCGCTTTCGGCAACGGCGTGTTCGTGGTCATCGGTGAGAAGGGGCTCATCGCTCGCACACCAGACGGCAAGACTTTTGAGAACAATCACACGCGTGACGACGTCGGCGACGTGCAGTGTATCGAGTTTAACGGCAGCGAATTTCTGCTGGCTCATACCGATGCGAAAACCAAGCTCACCAAGCTGATGAAGTCCGCCGACGGCTTGGCGTGGTCGACCGTCGACTGGCCGGCACCGCGCCAGATTCGATTCGTCAACGGCGTACTCTATAGTTCGAGCTATCCACCGACGAAGCTTGCCCGCAGCCTCGATGGCGGCCGAACCTGGGAGCCGCTCGCAAACGACGGAGGTTGGCACTTCAAGGCCTATGCCTACGGTCCACTCATCGGCGGCCCGCCGCCGCAGGTGCCACCCGCGCGTAAGCCGGCCTCGAATTGAACGAGGGGTGCGGATGGTAGGCGTGAGCCTACACGACTCACGCAAGTGCCGCGGCTTTCGACTGCTGAGATTCACTGACTTGGATAAACGAGATGCATATTCATGCTCTGCGAGTTCGCAACTTCAGACGGCTGAAAGATGTGCGGATCGATCTCGCCGCCGACATCTCGATCTTCGTCGGCGCCAATAACAGCGGCAAAACTTCCGCATCACAAGTGCTTCAACTGTTCTGCGCAGGCTCGCGCGAGCGCTTCTCGATTCATGATTTCAGCGCCGAATGCTGGTCGGCCATCAATGCCTACGGCAATCAGGTTGAGAACGCCGTCCTTCCGAAGATCTCAATCGACTTGTGGTTTCACGTCGATAGCCCCGATTTACACCGTGTGATCGATCTTTTGCCGAGTCTCAGGTGGGAAGGCACGCTGGTCGGATTACGCGTCGAATTTGTCGCCATCGATCAAACGGACTTAAGGGCCGCTTTTCACACGGCCCGAGATCGCGCGCTTGCGAATCAACCGGCTGAGGGAACCGGTCGTGCGAACTATACACCCATGCCGCGGACGTTGTGCGACTACCTAGCTGACAATCTACGGCGCGATTTCGAGCTTCGTTATTACGTCCTCGACCGTGGACGTTTCGATGCGTCGCTGGTCGAGGCGGACGGTTATGCACCATTGCAAATTACTCCGGAGAACGGGCGCAGTGGCAAGGACGTCCTCAATTCGCTACTCCGCGTCGACTTCCTCAGCGCACAGCGACATCTTTCCGACAATGCAGGCGGAGCGCGCACCGAGGATCTTTCCCGTTGTCTCAGCCGCTTCTACGATCGCAATCTCGAAAAGCGCGGCGAGGACTACGACGCTTTGAGGGCGTTGACCGAAGCCGAAGGGATGCTGAATGAGCACCTCGCAAGGGTATTCGAGCCCACGCTGCGTCGACTCGGTGACCTTGGATACCCCGGTGTCGCCAATCCGCGTTTGCTCATCAAATCCACGCTCAATCCCGCCACGATCATGAGCAGTCATGACGGCGCTCGCGTGCACTACGCGCTGGACGAAGTGGAGGCTGGCGTGGAATCACCGACGTTGCCGGACCGGTACAACGGCCTCGGATTCAAGAATCTGATCTACATGGTAGTGGAACTGCTCGATCTCCATTCTCAATGGACGGATATCGACGAGAACCGACCGCCGCTTCATTTGGTGTTTATCGAAGAACCCGAGGCCCACCTGCACGCCCAGCTTCAGCAAGTGTTCATTCGGAAAGTACTCGACATTCTCGCCATCGAAGGCGAGGACCATGTCCACTACCGAAGTCAGGTGGTCGTGACCACGCATTCGCCCCACATCCTCTATGAACGCGGATTTCGCCCGATCCGCTATTTTCGTCGATCCAAAACCGCAGTCAGCCAGTATTCCGAAGTGCTCAACTTGTCGGCCTACTATGACCGGACGGAGAATCCTACCCGCGACTTTCTGGAGCGGTATCTCAAACTCACCCACTGCGATTTGTTCTTCGCCGACGCGGCTGTCCTGGTAGAGGGAAACGTCGAGCGGCTGCTGCTTCCTCAAATGATCGAGAATGTCGCTCCAAGGCTGAAGTCAGCCTGTCTGAGTATTCTGGAAATCGGCGGTGCCTTTGGTCATCGCTTTCGTTCGTTGATCGAGTTCCTCGGCATCACGACTTTGATCATCACCGACATCGATAGCGTTGTCGGCGGCGAGACTCCGTTAGCCGTCGACGAAGCAGCGGAAACCGATGAGCTCCCCGATGCCGATGAAGCAGGCGTAGGAGCCGGGAAAGCATGCTTGGTGAATACGCCGGATGCGGTGACTTCCAACCAAACCCTGATTCAATGGCTCCCCGCCCGGACGACGATCGTCGATCTTCTTGCCGCTACGGAACAGCTGTGCATCCAGCTACCGACCGAAGCGACGCGCGCCCATGTCTTGGTCACCTATCAGACGCTCGTGGCGGTCACATGGAATGCCGTCACCGCCGACCTAGCCGGCCGCACCTTGGAAGAGGCATTTGTTTTCGAGAATCTGAAGTGGTGCCAACATCTCGACCGTGCGGAACTCAAACTAAGAATTCCGGCCAATTCCGGGAAAACGCTCGAACAGCTCGTTGAACGTTTGCACAAGCGGATCAAAGGCGCTTCGTTTCATAAAACCGATTTCGCACTGGCTCTCTTAGCACAAGACCCGACTGACCTGCCCCCCTTAAACGAGTCCGGTCGTCAGTCGTAGACTGACGACCATCACTTGAAAAAGGGAGGCGATCATGGGGACGAAGCGCTTGAAAGTGGAGCAGATCATTCAGAAGTTACGGGAAGCGGAATTGGAGATC
>JAIOPP010000147.1 GCA_021413845.1 Planctomycetia bacterium
GTAGGCCCGACCTTGTTCCGCACCGAGCCCGGTGCGCCAGAGTTGCTTGCCGTCGGCCAAGGCATACGCTGTGACCTGGAACCGATTCGTGACGATGATCTTCCCCGGCGTTCCCTTCTCTTCCAGATAGACCGACGCCAACTGTCGGCCGATGTAGTCGAGATCTCGGTTCGGCAACTGTTCGGGGTTCTTGCCGAACTCGCCGTCGACTTTCGCGAACGACTTGAGCGTGAACCGGCTCGGGGGCGGGATCGGCGAAGTTCCTTGCGAGCCGGCATCGACGACCGTCGAACTCATCCGGCTTTCGGTTTGCGGAGCCTGCTTGCGGAGCTCTTCGATCGTCCGCTCGAAGTCGGCCGGCGACAACGTCCACTCGCCCAACGTGACGGCCGAGGTCGGCGCGCCGCCGCAGTTGCGACCTTGCATCGCCGCCGCCCTGCGGATGCGCGCGTCGATCGCGGCCCGATCGGCAGGGGGAAGCTCCGTGCGCGTGGCGAAGTAGCAACCCTCGGCGCGTGCCGCATCTCCCTGAGCCAGTTCTCGATCGCCGAGCCACATCTGTGCCTGAGCCGCGGCGATCGTGCCGTAGAACTGCGTCGTCAGAGCCTGCACGGCATCGACGTCGCCGTCGGCCGTGGCTTGGCGGAGGCGAAGTTGGGCGAGCGCGCCGTATTCACGCTGCATGACCGTGCGCAGCTCGGCATGATCGCGCATCGCCAATGCCACGGCACCCGGCAACGACACCAACAGGTCGGAGTCGGCGGCGTTCGGCAACAGCCCTACCGCTTGTGCCGCGGTGACGCCGGTGATGATGCGGCAGGCATCCGAATACGCCTTCTCTTGCAACGCCGTCTCCAACTCGGCCAAGACGTTGTAGCCTTCTTTGCCGAATTGCTCGATCAACGGATGACGCCACTCAGGCTTAAACACCGTTTGCGTCGGAGTCGGAATCACTCCTTCCGGCACGGTGCGGCGTCGCTCGGCTTGCGCGGCGGCCCAATCGACGAGCGTCATGATCTGCTCGCGCGGCGGCGAGCGGCGATCCACGGCTTCGGCCTTGCCGCCGAAGAAATGCAGCACCCGACAGAGCTGATCGAGGTCGTTCCACTTGCCGGCGCGCAACAGCGCAGCGACTTCGTCGCGAATCATTTGCGTCGGAATGACCGGCATCTTGCCCGACGTCGTCAGCGGCGATTCCATCCAACGTCGGCGCGCAAACGTGAATCGATCGAAGGTTTCGTCCGCAATCGGCGGGCGATAATCGGCGATCGACTGTAAGAACCGCCCCTGCCATTCCGCACCGGCATTCCCCTCGGCGACATCCGAGGCCCAGGCGAGCGTCTCGAAGCCGAATGTCGAATCGCTCGGGCGTGCAGGGCCTTTACCCGCAGGCACGTCTTCCAGCAGCGGAACGCTCGGCGTCGAGTTGAGCCCGGCGAGCAAGGTCTTCGCCACATCGTAACGCGTACCCTTCGTCAGCAGCGCAGCGGCCGAGCGATGCAGCCCGTCGCGGTCGCGGCTCAAGACGTTGACGAGCCACGAAGTGTAATCTCCTTGATCGCGAACGACCGGCGTTTGCGCTACCAGGTCGTCGTCGGCCTTCAAGTAGTTCGAGGCGCGCACGCGCGTGAGCTTGATCTGCCGCTTGCCTTTGCCGGGATTGCAATAGACGCCGATCGTCGCCGGATTGTCGTCGGTGGCGCGAAACGGATCGAGGATCCGACCCCACGAACGCCCATCGGCCGAAGCGTAAACCTTGACGAGGCCGGCGCCGCAGACCATGCGTAAGCGGGCCGGGAACGCGATCGAAGTCAACGGTCCCGCTTGCGGGTTGTAGCGGAACCGCGGCTTGAGTTCGGTCGGTCGGCCCACGGCAACGACTAAATTTTCACCCGGTTTGTTCTCATAGAAGCCGACGGAAAAACGAGGCTGAGCCTCCGCGGTGCCGAGGAAGATGCCTGTCTGATCGTCGGCCGATTCGATTTCGTAAACCAGATCGTAGAGGCCGTCTTTCGGCAACGGGATCGTGGCATACGTCGGCTTCGTCGTGTCGAGCGCGGTGAGCAGCGCTCCTTCGTCGCCGAGTTGCTCGAAGTTTGCGCCGGCGGGGAGTTCCTTCGTCCATTTCGCACGGGCCAACGGAGGCCATGTGATCGGCTGCGGATACTCGACGAACGACGGAAAGCGATCTTCTTCCTCGTTCCAGCGCTTCGGCACATCGGCCACGCGTGTCAGACCGAACGCCTTCAACACGACGGCCCCTTCCAGGTTCGCGCCGTCGGGCGGGTTCGGCAGCGGAACCGCGAGCAAGAGAATATCGCCGCGCGAAAGATAAATCCGCCCGTTGTGATAGCGCAGATCGAACGGCCCTTCGCCGGTGCGCCGTGCGCGGTCGTTGTCGGCCGTGGCATACGACCAAGTCGCGGGAAGCGGCTCGTTCGGTCGCTTCGTCACGACGAACGCGGTCCATTGCTCGACCGGACGATGACGACGTTCCAACGTCACGCCGTGCAGGCCCGACCAAATGTGAATCTTCACGACTTCGGTCTGCTGTTCGATCGGCCAGAAGGTCAATGCCGCGTCGGCAGGCCACGGAGAGCGCAGTTGAAACGTGCCGCCGAGATGCAGTCCGTAGCGGTCGTCGCTTCCGACGGGACGCTGCTGACCGTTGATCGTCGTCCACCAGCGTTGCAAGCCGGCGGCGTCGCGCGTGAGCTTGCGATCGGTGAAGCAGAAGTCGTCGAACGAACGAGCCGCTTCGGCAAGCATCGGCGTCCAAGGCTCGTCGACATCGGCCGCGGCAGCGGTGGTCGGCGGCGGGGTCGGTTCCGGCGGTCGAACCGTGGCCGACGGCTGCGGAGTCGCCGCGGCGACCGGAGTCGTCGGACGGGGCTTCGGCTTGACCGTCGGCGGCAGTTCGACCGTGGGCTCCGGCGGTCGCTCGACGACCGGACGATCGTCGACCGGCTTCAGTGAACGGAGATACCAAATGCCGCCGATGCCGGCCACGAGCAACAAGACCGCGGCCCCGCGCAACCAACTACCGAGAAAGCGCGGAGCGCGGCGACGTTCGTCGTAGCGGGCCAATACTTGCTCGGCCGTGACCCGAACCTGCGTCAGGCCGCGCGTCAGCACTTGCTCGAGCAAGATCTGTTCGGCCAGCGCCGTGCGAACTTCCGGATTCGCCAGGGCTCGAGCGCGCAGCAACTCCAACTCTTCCGGAGTCCATTCGTCGGGCGGCGTCTCTTCGAGACGGTGGAGTAGTTCGTCGTCGGTCATTACGGCTCCGCTTGCTGTTTGCGGAGCAGACAATTCTTCAATGCCTGACGAGCGCGGAACATCAACAACTTCGCGGCACCCGCGCTCCGCCGGAGCTTTTCGCCGATCTCGGGAAGATGCAACTCCGAGCGATAGCGCATTTCGATCGCTTGCCGCGCAGTGTCGGCAAGCCCTTCCATGCAGACGGGCAAGTTGTCGGCTAAGTCACTATACATATCTTCCTTCGCTGCAACCGTCTCGTCGATCTCCAGGCAGGCTTCCGTCCAGGCGGTTTCCTTCCGCCGGCGATACTTCCGCGCATGCTCGAGCAGCAGATTGCGCGCGATGCCCAACAGCCAGGGCCGAACTTGTTGCGTGCCGTCGAACCGAGCCCAACTGGTAAAGCAACGGAGAAAAACCTCTTGCGTTAGGTCTTCGGCGTCGTGTGCGCGTAACATGCGAGCGCGCAAGTAACCGAAGACGACCGCTTGATGGCGTTCGACGAGTTGCGAGAAGGCCTGACGGTCGCCGCGCTGGGCGGCCTGAATGAGTGTTTCGTCTTCCACGGCGTCGGGCGGGATGGCGACACAGGGGGTGAACGGAGGCAGGCAAAATAGGGGAAGCTTAATCGTAGTCCATCGCCGGCGGACTGAATAGCCGGCGAACTACTGCGGAATTCACTTGCGCAACAAGTTGACCGTTTCGCGGCCGCGGTTACTTCTTGGCCGGCGCTTTTATAAAAGTTGCGCCTCGCAGGTCGATCTTGCACCCTTCTCCGGCCGGCTGAAACGAAAACTCGCAGCGGAGTTCCCGCCCGCGCAGCGACGTCGGGAGCGCAAACCTGAGCACCGGCGGATTGCGAGGGTCGGCCATCGTAGGAACGGAGGGGGCTTCTACGAGCGGCGTGCCTCCGCAGGTGATTTTCAGCGTCGTCGGCCCCCCCTTATCGCCGGCGGCTCCCGCGCGCACGACCAGCGCTTCCGCGTCCGCCGGAACAGCGAGCGTGCGCGACACGACGAGCGGCTTCTGCAGCACGGCGACGACCGAGCGCCATTCGTTGCCGTAGCCGTGGTTCACCAAACGCCACGCTTGGCCGTAGCTGCCCGCGACGCGCGCATCGTGTTCGCGCGTATACGATGCCACCGCGTGCTCGTCGACCTTCGACTTGAGCATCGCCGCATCGAGTTCCACGAGCGGCTCCAGCCAATCGAACACATCACGCACATCCAACGGATCGGAGCCGGCGGGTCGATCGTAAGGCAGCGCGTCGCACACCAAGACCAACCGATTCGGCTTCGCGGCGACGGGACGCAATTCCAATCGGCCCGAGTCGAGCGGAACGGCCGAGCCGACGATCGCGGGAGACTCATATAGCGGGCGGCCGGGAAGCGATCCGGCGGCGAAGTTCGAGCCGAAGAAGATCCGTGCCTTCACGCAGCCCCCTTCTCCCGCCGCGCGATCGAGCGCCAGCTGCGTCCGAAACGCCCGCGCCGAAATCGGCAAATCGAACTGCAACTCGCTATGAGCATGCACGCCGAAGCCCCAACCATAGTCTCGATCCACGGCCACGAGCGGCTCTCCTTGCACGTTCGCATCGGCGCGCCACTGCTTCCAACCTCCCGCCAGCGCCGCGCGATGCACGTAGCCCGACGGTTCGAGGTCGGACAACGGCGCTTCCGACGACTGAAAGATCGTCTGCGCGGCGACGATCGCCTGCGGAATCGTCAGCGGGTCGAGGCTCCAAGCCGGCTGCACGACGAACAACTGCGACTCCGGTTTCGAAACGTCGCCGGTAACGCGAAGGCGTTCGGTCGAGGTGGTGACGCGCGCGCCGGCCGTGGTGTCGAACCGGACGAGCCGTGCCGCGCCGTCGGGCGAAAGAATCGCGAGCCGGCCGGCATATTCTTCCCAAGGATCTCCTTCGCTGAGATGCACCTCGGCGATATCATCCCAGCCGATCTCTTCGGTCCCTTGCTCGACCAGCAACCGCACCCCGCCGGGAGCCCAGCGCAACGAACGAAACACCGTTTGCCGGCCATCGCGATAGAATAGCGTATTCGGACGTAAAGGGCGCGGCGTGCGTTCTTCCCAGACGACGCGCCGCAACCGCTCGACCGGCACGCGCATCCGTACCGGAACGTCCGGCATCGGACGATCCACCGCCGTCAACGGCTCCACGACCAAGCACGCCGGCCGATCTAAGCCGTCGGCCTCTTCGGGCAGATACTCCACGACCCGACCGGTGAGCCGATCACCGCCGCGGAGTTCGATACGACTGCCGAAATAAGTCGGTCGCGGAAGGGTGATGTTTCGGAGTCGACGCAACGAATTGTTGCCGACGAGCGGCGAGCGCTGACCGAGCGAAGGATTCGCTTCCTTCGCGATCCATTCCAGCGGCGTCGGCGACGGGGTCCGCGTCCCATCGCTCCAAACGGCCACATACGGCGGCTCGTCGGCGGCTCGAACGCAGCAGACCAACGATCCAAACGCGATCACGACGCAGCAGAGCCTAACAACGATGCGCATACGCAAACTCACGACTGCCGACCTAAAGCATCGACGAGAAACCGAGCCGGCGCAACCGCCGGGGGATCGTCGAGGATCCAGGGTAACAGAAGTCGGCACGCGTTGCGACGAAGTGCCTCTAAGCGGCCCGTTCCGAGTCGCCGTCGCGGCGCATGTCGATCACGCTCGGGGCTTTGACGCCGCTCGGCGATCGCGGGTGCGGTCCGTCGATCCGAATCCGATCGCCGGTCGAAACGACGGCGTAGGCCAAGCCGGGCCGTCCCAAAGCGGCCAAAGCACGGCGATGGCGACGGAACGAGACGATGTCGCAGCAGCCGATTCCTCGGCCGGCCAGCCGGAGCAATTTATCGCTCCACGCCCGGCGCGATACCAACTCGCCGGCGACCGCGAAGCCGTGCATCGCTAACGAGCGAATCCAACCGATCGAATGGGCGTTGCGCCAGAACAGCCGTTCGGCTCCCCGACCCGACGCCAGCGGCGAGGATTCGCGCAAGGTCGCGTCGCTCCGATAGGCGACGGAGCCCGGCTCGAACACCGAGCGATAGCCGGCTGCTTTGATCTGCAACGCGAGGTCGACATCGAGCAAACCGTCGGTCACCGACGAATCGAACGGGCTCGGCAGCGCAAGCAACACATCGCGACGATAGAAGGCCGCGATCAAGGTCGGCCCGAGCACGTCGATATTGCGCGTGAACTCTTCGGCCGAGCGTCCGCATCCGCGCCGCCGACGCGAGCCGCCGACGCCGTACTCCACGCCGACGCTGCAAACGACATCTTCATCCTCGCGCGAGCGCAGCACGAGCGGCGCCACGGCCGCTACGCGATTGTCGTAGAAATGGCCCAGCGCGGCCGAGGTCCAGCCTTCGTCGACTTCGGCGCCTGCCGCAAGAATATGGAGCACTTCGCCGCGGCAAAGGCGCAAGCCGGCTTCCAACGAACTCGCGGTGTCGGTTCCTTCGCGCACGACGATGAAACGAACTTCTTCACCGAGTTGATAGGGATCGTCGTACGGGCGGTTAAGCAGTACGACCACTTCGCAGTCGTCGGGCCGATTTTGCAGCACCGAGACGAGCGTCCCTTCCAACAGGTTCAGCGAGTCGAGAGCGGGTATGACGATCGAAAGCTTAGGCAAGAGACCACCCCTGCTGCGGGACCGACGTTCGGAATCCATTCCTCTCTTCGGCCCCCGTTTCGATCGGACGGATCGATCGACTTGGTGCGCAAAGAGAGTCGGCTATTCGCATACAGTCGGCCGAATGGGCGGTATAAGTTCACTCTCACCGACGGACAAAATGTCGCGACCGGAAAATGCCGCAATATCGAAGGCTTTACACAAAGGATGCCGGCAATGCATGCGCCCCGTTCGCCGTTGCCGCTCGTTCGCCTACCGGCCGCCGCGCGCCCAGACTTGCGCCAACTCGACGAGGACGTCGACCGCTGCCCCGAGGTCTTCCAAGCAGCACCATTCCAGCGGCGAGTGCGGATTCTGTTCGCCCGTCGAGAGGTTCGGCGTGGGGACGCCGATCTCGGTCAGTCGCGAACCATCGGTGCCGCCTCGAATGATCGTGCGTTTCGCCGTGCGGCCGAGATTGCGATGCGCCTGCTCGGCATAAGCCGCGGCGCGCGGCTCGCGCACCAAGCCGTCGGCCATGTTGCGATACTGCGGCGTGACGACGACCTCGACCTTGATGCCCGGAAACTCGCCGACGACTTGAGAAGCGGCGGCGCGCAGCAAGTCGGCCTGCGTCGCGAGTTGCGCCGTGTCGAAGTCGCGCAGCAGGAGATGCACGACCGTTTCGGCAACGCCCCCGCCGACATGATAGGGATGGATAAAACCGTCGCGTTCGTCGGTCGTTTCCGGCGACAGCCGATCGCGCGGCAACAGATCGACGAAGCGTGCCGCCGCGCGCACGGCATTCACCATCCGGCCTTTGCCGATCGAGGGATGGATGTTGATCCCCGTGATCGTGACGACGGCCATATCGGCCGAAAACGTCTCGACGTCGATGAGGTCGGAGCCCGAGCCGTCGAGCGTGTAGCAGCAAACGGCGGCGAGCTTCTTAGGATCGACGTGGTCGACGCCGTGGCCGATCTCTTCGTCGCAGGTTAGGCAAATCCGGATCGGGCCGTGTAATAATTCCGGTCGCTCGACGAGCGTATGCACCGCTTCGACGATCACGGCGATGCCGGCCTTGTCGTCGGCCCCGAGCAGGGTCGTGCCGTCGGTCGTGACGATTGTGTTGCCGACATACTTCTGAAGCTCCGGATTATCGGCGACTCGCAACACCTTCGTCGGATCGCCGGGCAGAGTGAGATCGCCGCCGGCATACGCGCGCCACACGATCGGCCGGACGTCTTTACCAGTTGTCTCAGGCGAGGTATCGAAATGGGCGCAGAAGGCGATCGCTTCGAGCGGCGCACTGCCGGCAGAAATGTTTCCCGGCAGCGTTCCCCAGACGAGGCCAAACGCATCTTGCTCGACGTCGGCCATGCCGATCGTGCGCAACTCGTCGGCCAACATCCGGCCGAGCACCAATTGCCCCGGCGAGCTTGGGTAGCAGCCGGCGTCGGGCACCGCCGTCGTATCGACTTTCACGTAGCGGCAGAAACGTTCGAGCAAGCGATCGAGATTCATGGGCACGATGTCCGTGGAGGGGGCGAAGACGGACGATTTACTTGAAGAAGCCGACGGCGTTCTTGAAGACCGCGAAACCGTCTCCCTCTTTCGGAAGCTCCTTGAGTCGTGTCCAGCGCGGATGTTGCAACGGATCGAGATGACGCTCGGGATGCGGCATCAATCCGCACACGCGACCGGTTGCATCGCAGATGCCGGCGATGTCGTTCGTCGCACCGTTGGGATTGTCGGGATAAGGAACCGAGTGCGTCGCCGAGGAAACGGAAGACGATGAAGCTGACACGACCGCGGCATCCTTCAACTGCCGATACTTCAACACCGCCTGACCGCCGGCTTCGAGCGACTTGAGCACCGCGGCATCGCGCGTGACGAACTTTCCTTCGGCATGCGCCACCGGCAGATACATGCTGTCGATCCCCTTCAAGAACACGCACTTCTCCCCGGCGACGCGCAGCCGGACCCAACGATCCTCGTACCGGCCGCTTTCGTTGAGCGCGAGCGTGGCTTGCGCCATCGGGAGCGCGGCAACCGCTGTTCCGGTCGTTGCCGCGTGATTGTCTTCAAGCAAGATGCCCGACTTCAACAGGATCTGAAAGCCGTTGCAGATGCCGAGGATCAGCTTGCCGGCATCGCGGAAGCGACGGAACTGATCGCCGAGGCGGACCCGAATCTGGTTGCCGAGGATCCGGCCTGCGGAAACGTCGTCGCCGTAGCTGAACCCGCCGGGAAGGCAAAGGATCTGGAAATCGTCGAGCGCCGCGGGTGTTTCCCGCAGACGATTGATATGCAGCCGTTCGGCGACCGCTCCGGCCCGCTCGAAAGCGTAAGCGGTTTCCAAATCGCAATTGGTGCCGGGAGCACGAAGGACGAGAACGCGGGGTTGGGCCATGGTGTTCGGAGTCGGAGTACGTGTTTTGATGAAGGCCTAATGACTAATGTCTAATGACTAAAGAATGACGAAGACCGAAGCACTAACGACTAGAAGCAGGTTCGACGCCTCGAAGCTTCCTTCGAGCTTCGATATTCGTGCTTCCTTAGTCATTAGACATTAGTCATTGGTCATTCAAATCGGAGCGGCTTCTTCCAAGTCTCTTTCAAATCGGCGAGCGTGGCATCGACCACGCGCGGCACGCGTAGTTCGCTCGGCTCGTCCGGGTCGTCGCGCATCGGCTGCGGGAGGCCGAAGATTTCGAGCCTGCCGGTGTCGGTTACTTCTCCTACGAGGGCGTGCGGCACACCCGCTAAGAGCTTCTCGAACTCTTTCGCCTTCGCTTGCGGCACTTCGCAGAGGAACCGGCTGCTCGATTCGGCGAAGAGCAATACGGCGGTCGCTTCCGGCATGGCGCTCAGCGCGTGCAGTTCCAGGTGTTCGTTATCGCCGGCAAGTTGCGCAGTGCGCTTTTGCACTGCGGGATCGAGCACCAACGAGTACGGCACTTCCGCCAAGTGAACCCGCGCCCCGAGGTCGCCGGCGAACGCCATCTCGGCAACCGCCGCGGCGAGGCCTCCTTCGCTCAGGTCGTGGCAAGCGCGAACCGTGCGGGCCTTGATCGCCTTATGCACCGCCTCGAACGTCCGCTTCGCCAACACCGGCTCGACCTGCGGCACTTGCCCCCCGGAAAGTTTTTGCACCAGCGCGAAGTGCGAGCCGCCGAGTTCGTTGCGCGTCGTGCCGACTTGGTACAGCAAGTTGCCGGCTTCCTTCAGGTCCATCGTCACGGCTTGCGCAGCGTCGTCCATCTGGCCGATCGCGCTGATGAGTAGCGACGGCGGGATCGAGATCGTGTTTCGCTTGCCGTCCGGGCTGTTGAAGCGGAAGACGTTGTTCAAGCTGTCCTTGCCGCTGATGAACGGCGTTTCGAGCACGAGCGCCAAGTCGTAGCAAGCCAAGGCCGCGCGCACGAGCGAACCGAGCGTTTCCGGCAACTCACAATCGCCCCAACAGAAATTATCGAGCACGGCGATCCGCTTCGGATCGGCTCCGACCGCCACGCAGTTGCGCATCGCTTCGTCGATCGCGCAGGCCGCCATGTGGTAGGTGTCGAAGTCACCGTAGTGCGGGTTCATGCCGTTGCCGATGACGAGCGCACGCTTCGAGCCGGGCACGGGGCGCACGACCGCGGCATCGCTCGGGCCGTCGTTCTCGGCACCGACGAGCGGCTTCACGATGCTGCCGGCTTGCACTTCGTGATCGTACTGCCGGATGACCCATTCCTTGCTCGCCACGTTGAGCGAGCCGAGAATCAAGCGCAGCTCGGGCGTGTAGTCCCAGGTGTATTTCGTCGGCAACGGTTGTTGCGAGGTCGGAGCCGGCGAATAGATCGCTTCGCGCACGACCGGAGGCCGACCTCCGTGGAGAAACTCCATCGCCAGGTCGGCGACTTGCGCTTCGTTGTACAAGAGCTTTAAGCGGCCCGTCGGCACGAACTTGCCGATGATCGTCGCTTCGACCGACTCGCTCGCGCAGAGCGCGGCGAACTCTTCCCATTTGTCGGCCGAGACGGAAAGGACCATCCGTTCCTGCGCTTCCGAGATCCACATTTCGGTGTAAGTGAGTCCGTCGTACTTGAGCGGAATGCGGTCGAGCCATACTTCTGCGCCGAGGTCTTCCCCCATCTCGCCGACGGCGCTGGAGAAGCCCCCTGCCCCGCAATCGGTGATCGCGGTGTAGAGATTACGATCGCGGGCTTCGAGAATCACATCGAGCACCATCTTCTCGGTAATCGCATTGCCGATCTGCACGGCTCCGCCGCTCAACGTTTCGCTTTCGGTCGTGAGTTCGGCGGAGCTGAACGTCGCTCCGTGGATGCCGTCGCGACCGGTTCTTCCCCCGACGGCGACGATATAGTCGTTCGGCAGCGTTTGCTTGAACGCCTTATCGACCGGGATCAAACCGACGTTGCCGCAGTAGACGAGCGGGTTGGCGAGGTAGCGTTCGTCGAAGAAAAGCGCGCCGTTGACGGTCGGAATTCCCATCCGGTTGCCGTAGTCGCGCACACCGGAAACGACCCCCTTCATCACGCGCTTCGGATGCAGCACCCCTTGCGGAATGCGCTCGGGCGCGAGGTCGGGGGGCGCGAAGCAAAAGACGTCGGTGTTGCAGATCGGCTTCGCGCCGAGGCCGGTCCCGAGCGGATCGCGAATCACGCCGCCGAGCCCTGTGTTGGCGCCGCCGTAAGGCTCCAGGGCCGACGGATGGTTATGCGTTTCCACTTTGAAACAAACGTGGTTCGTCTCATCGAACTTGATGACGCCGGCGTTGTCTTTGAAAACGCTCACGCACCAATCGTTCGCTCCCCAACGCTTGCGCAGTTCTTGGGTCGCGGCGAAGATCGTCTCCTTGAGCATGTTCTGAAACGTCCGCTCTTGGTTGCCGTCCGTGTAGCGAATCCGGCCGGCGAGCGTCTTGTGGCTGCAATGCTCGCTCCACGTTTGCGCGATCGTTTCAAGCTCGGCATCGGTCGGGTCGCGGCCGAGTTCGACGAAGTGCTTTTGAATCGTCTGCATCTCGATGAGGCTCAGATACAACTGCCCGGTCTTGCTGAGCTTCGCAAGCGCGGCATCGTCGAGCGTGCGATACGGCACCGTGACGAGTTGAAACACATACTTCGAGCCGAGCTCGAGCTTCGCAAACGGCAACGGCCCGACGACCGATTGCTCGATCGCATCGTTGGCGAGAATCTTCGTCGCCAGGATCTTGAGCACGGCCGGCTCGAGCGGCGAGAGCCAATACTTATGCAAAGTCCGAACCGCATCGGCCTTCAGCCCGAGATCGGCGATCGCCGACAACACGCTCTGCGCGGTCGGGTCCATCACGCCCGGCTTCGGCATCACTTGCACGAGTTGCGTCTTGCCGGCAGGCGCTTCGAGCAGCCCTCCGTTTTCTTTCGCCGCACTGCCGACCAAACCGACGACGGCCCGCTCGACGACCGAATCGCACAAGAGTTCGCGCGCGATCCGTTCGATATCGGCCCGCTCCAGCGTAGGGCCGCCGCTACCTGACTGGATCAAGAAGCCGCGCGCCGCGACGACGTCGATCTTGCCCAGACCGAGTTCGGCCGCGTCTCCCGCAACGCGCAACCCCACCAAGTCGGGCTGGCCTGCGAGCGGATAAATATCGACTTCCCAAAGTGCCACTGTGGTCTCGTCCTGTTCAAGTTGAAGTTAGTTTGTCAGCGACGCTCGACGTTCACGCCCGAGCGTAAGCAACCGCTCGACGGCCGCATCGTCGCGGCTTTCGAGGGCGGTGAGAAACTCGGCCAAGCGCGTTTGCACGAGCTGTAATGCGGCGATCACCTCGACCCGATTGTCGCCGAGGATCTGACGCCAGAGCGAACTATCCGACGCGGCGATGCGCGTCGTATCGCGCCAGCCGCCTGCGGCGAAATCGAGGTAGAATTCCGGCGTCGTGCCGGCGAGCGCCGAAGCGACGACGTGCGGCACGTGGCTCGTCGCGGCAAGCGCTTGGTCGTGCGCCTCGGGGGTCATCTCGACGACGCGCGAGCCGAGCGACTTCCAGAACTCGACGATCGCTTCTTTCGCCGCCGTCTCATTATTAAGTGCGTCGTTTTTCAGTGCGTCGTTCGCGGCCGGTGTGACGACCGTGACCCGATCTTGAAACAATCCCCGCATCGCAGCTTCGGGTCCGCTTTTCTCGCTGCCGGCGATCGGGTGGCTCCCGACGAACGTCACGCCGGCGGGCAATCGACCGGCCAGCCCGCGCACGATCGAACGCTTCGTGCTGCCGACATCGGTAATCAAGGTTCCCGGCTTGCAGGCTTGGGCTACGGTCAGCACGTCGTCGACGATCCGCCCGACCGGCGTACAGACGACGACCAACTCCGCAGCGGCGACCCCTTGGGCTAGGTCGAGCGTCGTCTCCGTGACCGCGCCGACGCGCTCGGCCGTGGCAAGGCTAGCCGCGCGGTGCCCGATGCCGACGACTCGTCGCGCGGTTTTCTGCGCGAGCAGATCGAGACCGATCGAACCGCCGATCAGCCCGACTCCGACGATGGCGACGGTATCCCAGTGTTTCATGAACTTGGCGGAATTGGACGCGGCCGCCGACCGCATCACGCTCGACGAAAAGTACCAGTGAAGAGTCTCGAATTGTAGCAAACGAAGCCCCGGCCGCGCAGTATGCCGCGTAGCGGAAAAAACCACCTCGCGACGGCCCAGCGCGACCCGTCGCAACGGCTTACGAGCATTCAGCTTCGGAGCTTGCGACTCTTACGGTGCAGCGCTCTTCGCCGGTTCGCCGAGCGCTTTTCGTAAAATCGGCTCGAGCACGTCCGCATAATGCATGAACCCGAGATCGGTCGGATGCGAGCCGTCGACAGTGTCTTCGTAGTCTTCGCGCAGCAGTTGTTCCCCTTCGACGTACGTCAGGCCGGTCACGCCGGCCTTGAGCAGCCGCTCGTAGGCGGCTTTGTAGGCGGCGCGGCTCGTGTCGTTGCGTTTCCGTTTCGATGCCGCCCAATCGGCATCGGAGTACGTCCGGTCTTCCACCAGCATGATCGGCGTCGTCGGATGAGCCTTGCGCAGCGCCGCGACGAGCGGTTCGGTCCGCTCCGTCACTTGCTTCGCATCGATGTTCGGCAGGCAATCGATCACGTACAGCGCCGGATCGAGTTCGGCCAACAGATTCGCCAACTCGATCTCCATCTTGCCGCTGCCGGAGAAGCCGAGGTTGATGATCGGTCGATCAAGCCGGCGGCCGAGGATCGACGCATGGGCCATGCCGGGCCGTGAGGCGCAGCCCCCTTGCATGATGCTGGTGCCGTAGAAGACGATCGGCTTCTTCTTCGCCGCTTCGCTCTCGGAGCGCGTGAGGGTGGCATCGGCAGGAATGCCGATCTGCACGTCGCTTACGCCGTTATAGAGCGGCAAGTACAAGAGATACTCGCGCTCGCCCGGCGGAAGCTCCGAGGCGATCATGGTTCGTTGCGTCTGCGCCGTCGGACGTCCGCCGGCGATCCAGCGCCACTGGCCGGCATCGTTGCGACCGTAGAGATCGACGCCGCTCACGCCGGTTGCAGGCATGTGGGGCATCGCGAGATTCGGTGAGCGAAGCCCCCAAAAAACATGGATCGAAGGGGTCTGCGCGCGAAACCGCACGAGCATCCCCGCCGACTGCTTACTCAGCCCCCAAACGGACTTCGGCACCGTCTTCTCGGCCTTCGACGGCAGCCGGTCGTAGAAGTCGTTCACATCGCTCCAGCCGCGTCCTTCGATGCCGATCTCCTTCGCGTCGAACCACCGGAGCGGGCTCCCCTCGACGGCAACCGACTTCACCGGCTCGGCCCCGTACGCGCGCGAACAGAGCAGCCGCGCCTCCTGCGGAGCCCCCGGCAGCACGATCGCGAACACAATCAACGACGGGACGACAAGCGACGACGCGCGACGATTCGACTTACGGAAGAGGGAAAACATGGGGCGTGCTCCGTTGGGGGCGGGCGACTTGCGGCGAAGACGGCAATATAACCATGCCCGCTGGCCGTTGATAGCATCGGCCGGGGCGATTCGCGGCACGGCCGTGATCGCTGCGGTCGGCGGGTGGCGGTGCCGAGCTTCGGAGATATAATGCCCGGTGTATCGGAGAGTTTTTCAGCGTTATTTCGCATCGTCCCTACGGAGAGGAATCGGAACATGTTGTGCACCGAATCGATCGGTATTATTCACGCGGCGCTCGTCCTCATGGTCGTCGGCTGTGCCGTGAGCAGCAGCAAGTCTTCGGCTGCGGAGCCGTTGCCGCAAGTTTTGTTGAAGACCAGCAAGGGTGATGTGCTGATCGAGTTGTATGAAGATGAAGCGCCGAACACGGTCGCGAACTTCGTGAACCTCGTCGAAAAGAAATACTACGACGGCATTATCTTCCATCGCGTGATCGAAGGCTTCATGGCTCAAGGGGGCGATCCGACCGGCACCGGCGCGGGCGGCCCAGGCCACCTGATCGATTGCGAAGTCGATCGTCCTAACGCCCGTCGCCACCAACGCGGCTCGCTCAGCATGGCGCACCGCGGCCCGAACACCGGCGGCTCGCAATTCTTCCTCTGCTTCGTTCCTACGGCCCATCTCGACGGCAAGCACACCGTGTTCGGGCAAGTGGTGCAAGGGATGGAAAACGTCGACAAGTTGATGCCGCGCGACCCACGCGCCGGCGGCCCGAGCGACAAGATCATCACGGCCACGGTGGTGCGCAAGCGCGACCATGAGTACAAGCCGAAGACGAACCCGGGCAACTAACGCTCGCGCTCGCTCACGATGCTAAACAAGCTCGCCGCGGAACCGTTTGTTCCGCGGCGAGCTTTGTTTTTTTGCGAACCATTCCCAGCGAGCGACCGGAAGTTTTATAGCCGCATTACCGAGTTGCCGCTCACGCGCGTCACGAGCCGGCGCATCTCTAAGACGCTGATCGTCGTCAACACCTGCGCCACAGCCAGGCCCGAGCAGGCGATCAACTCGTCGACCGTCGTCACGCGATTTTCGCCGATCGCCGTGAGCACGAGCTTTTCGTTGGCATTCAGCAGCAACTCCGCCGGCTTGTGCACCGGCGGGCCATCCTCGCGCTGCGCCGCTTCCGGAAGCGGACCGAGTTCTTCGAGAATATCGTCGATCGATTCGACGAGCTTCGCGCCGTCGCGCAACAGCTGATGGCAACCGTGCGATAAATTGCTGTCGATCCGCCCCGGCACGGCGAACACATCCCGATTCTGTTCATAAGCATGCCGCGCAGTGATGAGCGCGCCGCTTCGAAACGCCGCTTCGACGACGATCACGCCGAGCGATAATCCGGCGATGATGCGATTGCGTTGCGGAAACGCTCCGGCAACCGGATCGGTGAGGATCGAAGATTCGCTGATGAGCGCGCCGTTCTGCACGACGTCGAGCGCGAGGTCTTTGTGTTCCGGCGGATAGATTTTTCCCAAGCCGCTGCCGAGCACCGCGAAAGTTCTGCCGCCGGCGTCGAGCGCTCCCCGATGGGCCGCGGCATCGATGCCGCGCGCCCACCCGCTGACGCCCGTCACGCCGGCCCGCGCGAGCCCGTCGGCAAGTCTTTGAGCGGTTTGAATTCCGTAACTCGTCGCATGCCGCGAGCCGACGATCGCCACGGCCACGGCGTCTTGCGGCTTGATCGTTCCTTGCACGTACATAATGGTCGGCGGATCGGGAATCTCCGCGAGCCAGCGCGGATATTGCGGCGTGTCGCGTGCCACGACCGCCACGCCGCGCTCGCGACACAGACGCAACTCGGCCGCCGGATCGATCTCGGTGCGCGCTCGCACGATCTCGTCGCTCAGCTTCGGCCCGATCCCGGGCACCGATTGCAGTTCTTCTTCGCTCGCGCGGAAGATCGCCTCGGCCGTTTCGAAGCGCGTGAGCAAGAGTTGCGTCAGACGCGGGCCGATGCCGCTCGTCATCGAGAGCCGCAGCTTCGCCAACAGCGAGGCGTTGTCTCGCGCCGGGCTCTCCCCATTCGCCGAAGGAGCTTGCTCAGAATCGTCGGCGTCGCGCATGAGAGGTCCCGAGGCTTTTCGCAGTTGCGGAAAGCCGGGCATTATAGACCTCGAGGCGCAAATAAGTCACGACGGACCCGAGCGCTTTTTCAAGCATTCGAGCGAACATCGCCCCTCAGGTCGCAACAACGACTTCCGTTACGAGCCGACGGCGAGCGCCGCCGAGCCGCGCTCGTACAGCGAACTTCCGCCATGGACGCCGAGCGACGTCAGATCGCTCAGGCTGGCGAACATATCCAGTTCGGCCGGAATCTCTTCGCGGCGAATGCGTACATCATCCGGCGCGTCGATGCCGACTTGCACGCGTCCCCGTCCGAGACGCACGATCGTCACCGTAATATCGTCGCCGATCCGAATCGATTCGTGCAACTTGCGGGACAAGATCAACATGGCCTGTCTCCTTAGAAGGCGAAGCGTCGACGAGCACCGTCGGCCCGTCTCTCGCCCGTGAATGCTAACGAGCGCGTGCTAGCATTTGATGAGCTTCGGCTATGGATTCGATAGTATTTCGAATTCCGCAGGGTGAAACGACTATCCCGCCGATTTCAAACGTCGCGTGGTTTTGCGACGAATCTCGGGCTTATCTTGCACTACCTCGGTATGCGTTACCGTGGTCGCTTGCTGGATGTCGAGCTTCGGCTCGATGTCGCCGAGATCGTGGCGCACGAACTGCCCGAGCGCGTCGCGGTGCGGCGCTCCGGAAGCGGCCGAGGCGACCGGCATCGTGAGTGTCACGCTCCAGGTTCCTTTCGCATCGGCGCGGACCAGCCAATGCGGTACGACGCACGTCGCTTGATGCGTCGCTTCGAGCCCGCCTTGACGACGATGCACGGCGCGAATCGGGTACGTGAGAAACGACGCCGGCCGAGACGTGGCGATGCCGATGCGCAAACCGAGCGCGGCATCGACGAGCTCCAAATCGCGCAGGTTCGGAAATTCGAGCGGTCGCGAAAGATCGCCGAGGCGCCGTTCGCCGTTCTGCTGCAAGTATCGATCTTCGCCGTGCTCGAAGCCGGCGAAGTTGAACTCGACCGCGAAGTGGAACGTCTTATCGGCCGGTAAGTTTTCCAAGACGTATTCGCACGTCAGCTGATCGGCCCCGGCCGCGAGCACGATCGTCTTCGTCATCCGAACCGGCAGCCCTGCCACGAAGCCGAGCCGGCGCATCCGCAGTTCCGCTGTTTGCGGCGTTCGCCGAACCTGAAACGGAAACACCGCACCGGCGAAGTCGCCGATGTCGAACATGCGCCCGGCGGCCATCTCCGCAGCAGAGGGGGATTCGGCATAGAAATGCTCGACGAACGAACGGCGCGAAGCGGCATCCGACGCGCCGGAGAACATCGCCGCGCGCACTTCGGCATCGGTCGTGTGATCGGCCTCGGCATGAAACGCTTCCGGCTTCCGCGCCACGGTCGCGAGCACGTTCGTCGCCCCGCGGCGCAGATCGAGTTCGTATAAGTTGCCGCCGGCGTGCGGCGCAAAGAAGGCGATCAACCGGTCGTTCGCCAGGCAAACTTCTTGATGAGCGTCGAGGTTATGGTCGCGCACGACGAGATCGGTCCATTGCGGCGGACGATCGGCCGTGCGGTCGAGAAGGTCATCGGCTCTGATCAAATGGCGATAGATCGCTTGCCGGAGATGGCTCAGATAAACGCCGCCGAACGTCCCGTGCCAATAAGCGCAGTTGCATTGAGCTCGATACAGCTCGCGCGACGCGGCTTCCAACACCTCGGCCGGATAACCCGCGGCCCGTGCCCGCTCGACCCGATCGCTCACCATGAGCATTCGAGTGTGCATCTCGCCGGCCTCGGGATACTTCACTAAGAAGTTCCGCCAATTGCCCGGCTTGGCTCGGCCTTCGGAATCACGCGGAGCGGAGTCCATCGCCGCCCATTCCGTCATCTCGCGGTAGCTGCCGTCGGGAAGATAAATCTTGCCGAGCGGCGCGACGTTCGTGCACAGATCAGCCGGCGTCGTCGTTTCGATCCAATGGTTCTCTTCGAGCAACTCGAAGAACCGCTCCAGCCAATTACTCTCGCGGCAATACTCTTTCGTGCCGGGCCAAGAGCCGAACTTCTCGCCGTCGTCGGCGAAGACCAACGTCGAGCCAGGCTGCGCCTCGGCGACTTCGCGCATGTAGTCGATCGTCGCTTCAGGCGATGCGAACGGAATCATATACCGCAGCCGTTCGTTGCCGGGAAACACGGCCAGCAACCGACCTTCGTCTTCCGTGAGGTAGTAGCCCCGCAGTTGCTCGGGCTTGAGCCCTGCATTGGCGAAGTGAAAATCATCGACGATCGTGTGTTCGATTCCCGCGGCGGCCAAGTCGCCGGCGAGTTGTTGTTCCCACACCCGTTCGGCCAGCCACATCCCGCGCGGCGCTGCGCCGAAGCGCTCGGCGAGTTTCGCGCTGAACAGTTGAATTTGTGCGAGCCGATCGCGACGAGGAATCATCGGGAGAATCGGTTCGTAATAGGCGCCGCCGAGAATCTGCACTCGGCCGGCTTTGTGCAACGCCGCGACCTCGTCGAGATATTCCGGATGCCGTTCTTCGAGCCAGTCGAACAGGCTGCCGCTGAAGTGGAGCGCCGCGCGCAACTTCGGACGCCGCGCGAGCG
Source organism: Planctomycetia bacterium (assembly GCA_021413845.1). Taxonomy (NCBI): domain Bacteria; kingdom Pseudomonadati; phylum Planctomycetota; class Planctomycetia; species Planctomycetia bacterium. Next base: position 19,554 of record JAIOPP010000147.1, read on the forward strand.
CGCGAAGAAACGGCAAGTAGCTATCCGTGTATGCCTCTTCGACGATGTGGTCGAAGTTGCCGATCGGCTGATGATTGTGAACGACGAGCGCCAGGCGAAGCTGCGGATTCATGGTCGCATCCATGCGGCAAGAACGATTGCGCGCGAGCTTCTTGTCTCTGCGCGGCGCGCTGAAGGTGCGCGTGGGCATAATAGCCCGACGAGGGAGGTACGACCAAGAGCAATCGGCGCGAATGCCGGCGGGGCCGGCAACTTAGCCGGAACGCGTTAGCGTCCGGTTCGATGCACCGCGAGCGGGTCGACCCATCGCGCGGGGATCGTGCCGCAGGACCGGGGGCTAACGCCCAGGGTTGTGAAGCTAGCTTTTCGGTTGTTTTGCTTGATCGAGGATTCGTTGTGTGGCGAGGTGGCCTCCTCGGGCTTTAGGACCGAGCGGAGCTACGGGCTGCGCGGGAGATTTCTTTTTCTTGCGGGGTTCGGTGAA
>JAIOPP010000148.1 GCA_021413845.1 Planctomycetia bacterium
AAGTTGTTCCAGTGCGTGTCCCAAGCGAAGCCGTTGCGGCCTTGCGTCCGCTGCCAATTGCATTGCACCAAACGCGTGCCGGCTTGCAGCAAGCGACGGCCCAACAGCACCGATTGACCGAACAAGTTCCGGCCGTAACGCTCGCGGTCGGCCTTGTCGACGGTCGACAAATCGACCGCCTTGCGCACCGCTTCCGATGCCACGACGTCGACGGCCTTCTGCCGGCTTTGGTCGAGCGTCTGGGCGATCGCTTCGGAATGCAGATACTTCGTTTGCGCGTTCAATTGGTCGACGAGCTTGAGCCGGCGCTGGATCGTCGCTTCCGGCACGTTCGGCGCGAGGGGCAGATGCTCCAAGCGGAAGTCGTCGTCGTTCGGATTGCCGCCCGTAAGCATCGGGTCGTACTTCGGCCCGAGCATGCCGGCGAACTGTCCGGCGCGGCGACCGCCGGCGACGTCCATCCGGTGCGGGACCGTAATGAACGGGAACATCGGGCCTTCGCCCGGCGCGATCTTCGACATGCACGAACCCATGTGCGGCATGTCTTGCCGGTTCATGTTGTTCACGTCGGGGACGCTGCCGGGATAGGGATAGCCGGTGAACATCCAATAGCTGCCGCGACCGTGGTCGTTGTGCAGGTGGTTCATCGAGCGAACCAGCGACATCTTGTGCATCAACTGCGAAGTGAGCGGCAGGTGCTCGCCGAAACGAATTCCGGGGAGCGACGTGGCGATCGTGCCGAACTCGCCGCGGATTTCCGCAGGGGTCTCCGGCTTCGGATCCCACATGTCGTGCTGCGGCGGTCCGCCCGACAGATAGAGAATAATGCAGTTCTTCGCCTTGCCGAAACTGGCCGACTTTTCCCCGACGGCCGGTTTGGCTTTCGAGCCGTTGGCCGCCGCAGCGACTTGCCCGAGCAACGTCGAAAGGGAAAGGCCGGTCATCCCTAAACCACCGATCCGAAGCATTTCACGACGCGAAAGCACGTCGGCGGCATCCGAACCGGGCGCGAGGAGGCGTAGCATGGCAGGTTCCTGCGGGGGGAAACGTCGGAAGGCGGGAGCGAACGGCGGACGGATAAGCACCGTGCCGGCATTCGCAACCTTAAGCGTAATCTTTGCGAAGGCATTCGGCAATGCAGATGCATCGGTAGTTTTCGACTATACTACTAGGCCGCAACAAGAGAAAATGGAGCCTTGTCGGTCCCCGCCTGATTTCCCGCCCCTGCCACCGTCCCGATCCCTCCCCAAACACGCCGGTTCGGCCATGATCCGTCCTAGGCTTTCGCCTTCCGTCGCCGTTGCGCTATGTTTGGCGCTGCCGGCTGCTTTCGGCTCCGATGCTTGTCGCGCGGAGGCTGCCGTAGAGAAAGTGCTTGGCGGCCAAGCGTTCGTCGGAGCCCTCTCGCCGGCTTCGGTCGTGCGCGGTGCGACGACCCGCGTTACCCTTGCCGGAACCGATCTGGAGCAAGCGTTCGACCTCTGGACGTCGACGCCGAAAGGGAAGATTCAAGCGAAGCAGGTCTCGCCGCCCGGCGCGGCCGCGCCGATCTTCGACGTAACCGTCGCCTCCGATTGCCCGCTCGGGCTCTTCGGCGTTCGCGCCGCGACGATCGACGGCCTCTCGAACGGCGCGATCCTCTTAGTCGACGATCTCAAGCCGCAACCGGTTGCCCCGCCGGACGCCAACGGATCGCCGCTGCACATCACGCTCCCGACCGCGCTCGCCGGTACGTTTCGTCGAACCGGCGTCGATCGTTTTCAGTTCGATGCTTCGACCAACGAAGAGCTCAGCTTCGAGTGCGTGGCGAGTCGCTTCGGGAAAGACGCCGACCCGCTGATTCGCATCCTCGACGCGCGCGGACATCTCGTCGTCGAATACGACAACGATCCCGGCCTGTTTTTCGACTTTCGCTTCGCGCACAAATTCAAAGCGGCCGGCACCTACACGATCGAACTTGCCGATGCGCGCTATCACGGTCATCCGGAGTGGAACTACATTCTCCGCATCGGCCGCTTCCCCGCGGCGCGCGTGGCCGTTCCTTCGGCCGTGAAGCTGGAGACTGCCGCGGAGTTTAAGTTTCCCGAACTGCCGGGCCTCGTCTCCCGTGCCACGGCCGCAGGCCGCGTCGCTACGGAAAGCTTCTACCACGAAGTCCGTCGACCGGGCGACAACGCCGGCGCATGGATCGCGGCGCAAGCCGTCGACTCGGATGTGGCCGCGGAAGCGGAACCGAACGACACGCTCGAACAAGCGACGAAAGTCGCGAAGGTGCCGGTCGCGGTGTGCGGTGTGCTCGGCGTTGCCAACGACGTCGACTACTTCGAGTTCGACCTGAAGAAAGGGGACCGCCTCGCCATCAAAGCCGAGACGATGGGGCTCGACTCCGCAGCCGATGTCGAGCTCGCGATGTTCGATGCCGACGGCAAAGAGATGCAGCGCATCGACGACGTGCTGCTCGAAGAAGCGTCGTTCCTCACGTCGGCCGGCAAGGACGGCAAATACCGGCTCTTGGTACACGACGTGACGCGCGGCGGCGGCTCCGGTTTCACGTATCGCGTCGATGTACGTCCCGTCAAACCGCAAATCGAGCTCACCGCCGAGATCGCCGAACTCACGATTCCGCAGGGCGAAACGCAGTCGATGCCGCTGCTGATTACGCGTTCTTCTTATCCGGGCCCGATTCGGCTCGCGCTCGTCGGCGCTCCGGCCGGCGTAAGCATCGAGCCGACCGTGATCGAAGAAGGGAAGCTCTCGATTTGGGCGCGTGTCCGTGCCGCCGCTTCCACGCCGCTCGGCTTGAGCACGATCCAGATCGTAGCGACCGGCGAGCTCGAAGGGGCATCGTTCTCGGCGATCGCGCGCGTCCGCCCGCTGATCGATCGGCAACTGTTGAACGTCGACCTGATCAAATACGCGTTGCGCGCGAATCAGCGCCGGTTGCCTCCCTCGATGAGCGATCGGATTCCGCTCCAGATCACGCCGCCGTCGCCGTTCACGATGGAGCTGCCCGAGACTTCGATCACGCTGGTCCGATTCCTCTCGGCCGACCTTCCGATCACGACGACGCGCCGCCCCGAGTTCCAAGCGCCGATCCATTTCAAAGCGGTCGGCGGACATATCGGCGAAGAGTCGGAAATTCGTCGACAGGTTTATACCCGCTTCGTTCCGGCGACGGCCGCGAAGCCCGCGACGCAGGGAACCTTCTATTCCCGCAATTTGCCGAACGAGCAGAAAGACCGCATCGATCTCTCTGCGATCGGCGAGTTCAACGGCCGGCGCGTACAACTGATTCGCACGTTCGATCTGGAATTGAAAGCGGCATTCGACGTGACGCCCGAATCTCCCACCGTGTCGTTGCTGCCGGGCGAGTCGGCGAAAGTGAAGCTCCTTGCCAATCGCTTGCCGCCGTTCACGGGGCCGATCACGGTCGAAGTGCTCGACACCTTCGGCCTCGACTTCCCGACCACGTTTACGATCCCCGAAGGGAAGCCGAGCATCGAAGTCGATCTGAAAGTCGCCGCCGACTATGTGCCGCGTAAAGTTCGCATCCGTCTGCCGGGCCAAGCGCTCGTCGGCAAGTTCGTCGAAGACGGACGCCCGAAGGATGTGGAAATCGACGTGAAGAAGCCGGAACCGCCGAAGAAGCCCGAAGCGAAGCCGGCTGAGAAACCGGATGCAAAGAAGCCGGATATAAAACCGGAAGCGAAGCCCGCGGTGAAGAAGTAGCTCTAGCGATAGGATCGGTCTTATGAAGTTCTTAGGAACGTTGCTCGCGATCGTTGCCGTTTGCGCAAGCGAAAGTCCTGCGCGCGCCGCCGAGTTCACCGCGATCGAAGCGTTTCCGCCGGCGGTCAAGCTCAGCGGCTCGCGGGCTCGTCAGCAAGTCGTCGTCGTCGGCAAGTTCGCAACCGGCGAAACGGCCGATCTCACCGCCACGGCGCGCTACGAATCGAAATCGGCGGCGATCGCCGCGGTCGACTCGCAAGGGCTCATCGTGCCGCGCTCGGCCGGCACCACGCAGATCACGATCAAGAACGGCACGCAAGAAACACATGTCGACGTCACGGTCGAGGGGCTCGACGTTCCCGATCCTGTCGACTTCCGCCTCGAAGCGATCGCCGCGCTGAGCCGCGCGGGCTGTAGCCAAGGAGCTTGCCACGGTTCGCCGCAAGGCAAAGGGGGCTTCCGCATGAGCCTTCGCGGCTACGATCCGGACGTCGATATTCTTACGCTGGTGCGCGAAGCCGGCGGCCGACGAATCGACCGGATGATGCCCGACGACAGCCTGATCCTCAAGAAGGGCTCGGCGCAGATCGCGCACGTCGGCGGAGTTCGCTTCCGCAAAGAAGACGCGGCCTATCAAACATTGCGACAATGGGTCGCCGACGGCGCACCCGATGCCGGTGTCGTGCGCAAGCTCGTGAAGCTCGAAGTCGTGCCAGGCGCGCGGCGGCTGCATACCGACCATCCGCGCCAACAACTCGTCGCGCTCGCCCACTTCGACGACGGCTCGATTCGCGACGTCACGCCGCTCGCGGTCTTCACGTCGAACCCGAACTCGGCGTTCGAGGTCGGCGGCGAGGGCTTAGTGAAGTTCAGCGGCACGGCCGAAGCGGTCGTGCTGGTGCGCTATCTCGAAAAGGTCAGCAGCGTTCGCCTGACGTACGTGAAGATCGATTCGCAATATGTTTATCGCGGCCCGAAGCCGGCGAACTTCGTCGATGAATTCGTCTCGGCGAAACAGAAGCTGCTGCAATTGCAGCCGGCTGCCGAAGTCGAAGATGCCGCATTCATGCGCCGCGTACATCTCGACCTCATCGGCACCTTGCCGACGGCCGAAGAGGCCCGCGAGTTTCTCGATTCCAAAGCCGCGGACAAACGAGCCCAGCTGATCGATCGCCTGCTCGAGCGCGATGAATACGCGCAGTTCTGGGCGCTCAAATGGGCCGACGTCATGCGCGGCAGCCGCGAAACGATCTCCGAGCGCGGCGTGCATAGTTTCCATCGCTACTTGGTTCGTCGCTTCGCCGACGATCGTTCGTTCGCCGATACCGCGCGCGAGATCGTTACGGGAACGGGGAACACCCTCTATCGGCCCGAGGCCAACTTCTATCGCATCGCGCAAACGCCCGAGGATGCCGCCGAGAGCATGGCGCAATTGTTCCTCGGCGTGCGGATGCAATGCGCTCGCTGCCACAATCATCCGTTCGAAGCGATCACGCAGACCGACTACTACGGCCTAGCCGCTTACTTCGCTCGCGTGAAGAACAAGGGGAAGCAGTTCATGCTGGACGATGCGGTCGTCTATCTGGCCCGCAATGGCGAAGTGCAGCACCCGCTCACGAAGAAGAACATCGACCCGATCGCATTCGGCACGTCCGCCGGCCCGACCACTCCGGACGACGACCGCCGCACGCACTTGGCCGCGTGGCTCACCGAGCCGAGCAATCGCTTCTTCGCCGCTTCGACGGTCAACCGCGTATGGTTTCATCTGCTCGGCACCGGACTCGTCGAGCCTGTCGACGATTTCCGCGACTCGAACCCCGCCTCGCACCCGGAGTTGCTGCAAGCCTTGGCCGACGAGTTCGCCAAGAGCGGCTATCGCTTCAAGCCGGTGATTCGGGCCATTCTCAACTCGCGCGCTTATCAGCTGAGCGCTCAGTCGGACGTGAAGCAGTCTCCGAACGCCGCGCAAGGCGACCGCTACTTCACCAAGGCGAAGATCCGCATGCTCACGGCCGAACAAGTCGTCGACGGCATCAGCACCGCGACCGGCTTGCCCGAGATGTATACCGGCTATCCGAAAGGAACGAAGGCGATCGAACTCGCCGAAGGGGCCGCCGATCATCACTTCCTGGCCGCGTTCTCGAAACCGATTCGCGACGTGCAGTGCGATTGCGCACGCGAAGAAGAGCCGTCGCTGAACCAAGTGATTCACTTGCTGAACAACTCGAGCTTGCTGACGAAGATCGGCTCGGCGCAAAGCCATCTCGGTCGATGGCTTGCCGCAGGTCTGACGACCGACGAAGTCGTCGAACGAATCTATCTCGCTACGCTCAGCCGGAAGCCCTCGGCCGGCGAGCGCGAACTCGCGTCGAAACACATCGCCACAGTCGGCGACAAGAACGCGGCGCTGCAAGACCTGCAACATGCGCTATTGAACTCCGACGAATTCCTGCTGCGACACTAAGCTCCGCTTCGCATCGTTTGCGTTCGCCATTCCTTGCACGCCTTCGCCGAGGAACGCTGTATGTGCGCGCCGATCAGTTCCACGTTGGGCCGCTTCGCGTTGAATCATGCGTGTCGAACGTTCCTCGTTGCGGCAGTAACGACGACCGTATCGCTCGGGCTCATCGGCAGCCGCTCGACTCCGGCGGCGGAGAAGTGGCAATCACACGCCCCTGCGCGTCCGCTTCCGCAACCGTTCGCTCGCCTGCTTGCGGAAGGTCCGGCGTACTACGTCGACGGTGCGAGCGGAGACGATGCCGCAGCCGGCTCGAAAGAGCGGCCGTGGCGCACGATCGCCTGCGGAGTCGCGAAGCTTCGGCCCGGCGACACGCTCGTCGTCCGCGGCGGAACCTATCATGAGCACATTCGAGCCACGCTCCAAGGAACGAAGGAAAAGCCGATCACGATCCGCAGCGCGCCGGACGAGTTGGCCGTGATCGACGGCGGGATGAAGGAGTTTCTTTACGAGCATGCGACCGCTTGGGAGCCGTGCCCGGCGAGCGCGGGAGGAGTTGAGGGAGAGTATCGCTCGACGAAGTCGTATGCAGGCTTGGAGCAACTCGAAGGGGATCTGCACGTCAGCCTGCTCGCCAACTTCGCCGACTCAATGACGCCGCTGCACGGCTATTGGAATCGGGGCGACTTGCAGAGCGACAACCCGTACTTCAACTTGAACGAAGACGCGGACGCTACTCAACCAGCCGCGAAACCGAAGAGCGCTCCGGCCGCCGTGATGCCCGACAAGGGATTCCCTAAGGACGCACTTCCGCCGGCGAAAGCGAAGCAGGTGCCCGGCAAAACCGATAAGGAGAAGCACGTCTATTGCGGGCCGGGCATTTGGTACGACGCGGCGACCGGCCGCATCCATTGCCGCCTCGCGCACACGAAGCTCTCCGGCCTCGGCGACGACAACTACCGCGGCGAAACCGACCCACGCAAGACGCCGCTCATCATCGCGCCGTGGTCGAGCGGCTCGACGATGAAACTCTCACGCTCTCGGCATGTGCTGCTGCAGGACCTCGTCATGCGCGGCGCGCGGCAACCGGTCTTGTGGCTCGACGGCGGCAACGATCTCAGCATAGACGGCCTCCATCTCTACGGCGGGCAATCGCCGATCAAGGTCGAGGGGGTCGAGATCTTTCACATGTCGCATTGCGCCTGTCGCGGGCTTGCCGCTCCGTGGACCTTTCGGGGAAGCCTTAAGTATCGCTCGATCGAGTCGCGGCTGTTTACCACCGGCGGCTGGTCTCCGAGCGGCGCCGACGGCCGTAGCTTCGACATCAGCTACTCCGAATTCACCGACTCCGTCGACGGCGTTTTTATCGGCAACGTAAATGAAGTCTTTTTGCAACATAACTTGTTCGAGAACATCAGCGACGACGGCGTCTTTCTGACCGCCACGACCGGCTACGACGGCAAGACGCCCGGCGGGCCGCATTTCATCTTGCGGAATCGTTTCGCGCGAATTCTCACTACTTTCGCCTTCGGCGTCGGCCACGGGCGACAGAAGATCATCCAAGACGCCGTGCCTCCGGAGAAATGGGGCAATAAGCAACTCGGCGTGGGGGCCATGATTCATGAAAACATTTTCGACTTCCGTCGGCCGGTGCATTACTACTGGCCGACCGGACCCGACGCTCCGCAAGAGATCACTTCGCTCGGACGTTTCGCAGGCGACCACGGTTCTCCCGGCTGGGAGAAGATGGACATCTTCAACAACACGATCATCGCCGGCGATCCGCCGCGCTACGAATACGGCACCGATGGTTTCAGCAAAGGGATGGCCTCGCGCACGAAGCGGCGCGTCGTCCACAACTTGATCTATCAACTGAACGGCATGCCGGGCCAAACGCTCCCCTCGGGCACTCCGACGTTCGAGTGCCGCTACAATCTCTTTTGGAGTGCTGACGAGGGAGCGCTGTATACGACAAAGGATTGGTGCGAAAAGTTTCGCAACTCTCCGGAGCAACCGAAGCATCCACATTGGACGACGGGAGATTTATTCGTCGATCCGATGTTCGAGAGCATCACGGCCGATTGGCGCACGCCGGTCGATCTTCGACTTAAGAAGGGAAGTCCGGCGATCAATGCGGGACTCTCGCCGAAAGATAAGTCGTCGATCGACGTGGTATCTACTTACACGGGTATGCGCGATGTCGCGCCGCTCAGTTCCAGCCGCATCGACATGGGGGCGCTGCAATACGGCCAAAAAGTCCAGGCCGTAGGATGCCGCGGACGGATCGATATTTGCGGCAACAAGATCGAGCGAGCGACGGAGTTTCCGCTTCCCGAAGAGCAAAACATTCGCATCGGTTTCGGACCGGCTCAGAGCGAGATCGATCCGACGATCGCCAAGCCGGCCGCGATCGTGACGGGCTACCCGGCGTTCGATGCTCCGCTTGCCGCGTATGCGTTGCGCCGCTACGGCTTACAGGTCGAGGAATTCGAAAAGGCTTGGCTTGATCCGCGCGAGTATCATAAGTATTCGGTCGTGGTCGTCGACGGGAGCTTCGTTCGGGCCGGATTGAAGACGACGCAATATGCCGACGACGAGTTGCCGATCGTGCGACAATTTCTCGATGACGGCGGCACGCTTTGGCTCTGCCGCGAGCGAACCGATCTGTTCGCTTCCGACGCGGGCCGTAAGCTGCTCGAAGAGTTGATCGGGCCGCAACTGCGCGACAACTCGAAAGACTTTTCCGTTCGACTGCCGAAGCATCCGTGGGTCGAGCATCTGGCGGAGCCGAGCGTCGACCTCGGTTTCGTCGCTGCCGGTGGAACCGCGCCGGGCTGGAGCAAGGGAAGCGCAATCATCGGCACGTCGTCGAATCGTGCGCTGCTCGGCCGTGTTCCGGTCGGCAAGGGGCGGATGATCTATCTCGGTTGGAGCCCTGCCGCGGCATTGCCGAGCGGGCGCGTTCCTTCGACCGTGGCGGATGAAGCTCGCTTCGAAGCGCAGATGAAAGTTATGATGAACATCGCGGCCGAGATCGTCGAGCCGGCGAAGTAGCGCTCTCTCGATTCTTGAGTTCGACATCTTCCGGCGGGCCCAACGGCCGGTTCACACCGGCCGCTCGCCTCGGAGGTTCTTTGCGCTCTCCGGCGTAATTCCATTCACCTCCGATTTTCGGCGCAAGCTTTGCTTCTCTCTTGGTGCGCATCGCTACGAGCCCCCTCTTGGAGCCAGCATCATGGACATTCTCGTTCTCGACGTCGGCGGCACGAACGTTAAAGTCTGGTCGTCGGGCGAAGCCGATAAGGAAAAGTTTCCTTCCGGCAAGGAAATGACTCCGGCCAAGATGGTCGAGGAGTTTAAGAAGCTCAACAAAGATCGAAAGTATGATCGGATTTCGATCGGATATCCCGGCAACGTGCTTCATGGTCGACCTACGCTCGACCCCTATAACCTCGGGCCCGGCTGGGTCGAGTTCGAATACCATGAAGCGTTCGGCTGCCCCGTTCGCATTATGAACGATGCCTGTATGCAGGCGCTCGGGAGCTACGAAGGAGGCCGGATGTTTTATCTCGGCCTAGGGACGGGAGTCGGCTCGGCGTTCATTATCGACGGCAAGGTGGTGCCGCTCGCGGTCGGCGACTTGAAGTTTCATCGAGGCGAGACGTTCGACCACTACCTCAGCCGCAAGGGGCTCGAGCGCTACGGCGTGAAAGGTTGGCGGAATGCGGTAGTCGACGCGGCGGCGCAATTGAAAAACGTGTTCTTCGCCGACTACGTCGTGCTCGGCGGGGGCAACTCGAAGAAGATGGAAGAGCTTCCGCCCGACTGCCGCCGCGGCGGGAACCACAACGCCTACTTCGGCGGCCTGAGAATGTGGGAAGACGTAGCGCTGCAAGAGGGAGTGCTCGCGCCGAAGATGGAGAACCCCGTGCCCGACCCGAAGCACGAAGAAAAGCAAAAGGCCGCGGCCGATGCTGCGGCGACGGAACCCGGCAACGACCCATTTGCCGCCGACCGACCGCAAGCGCTAAGCATCCCGACGATCCCGCGATTGCTGGCCTAGCGGAACACCGACGTCAATCGCCGCTGCGAAAGGCGAGAGCGACATCCGGCGAACGGGCGGCTATAATCGGGCCTGAGTCGTTTTCGCCTCGGATCGCCCTAGTCTTTTTCCGCCGTGCTGCGTCGCCATGGGTATTCGCTTTCTTTGCCCGACGTGCGGCAAACGGGTCAACGTCAAAGAACAGCAAGCGGGGCTGCGCGGGTTCTGTCCGAAGTGCGGCGCGGGAATCGATGTGCCGCTCGAAAGCACATTGCCTTCTCGCGGCGCCGCGGCCGGCGCATCGGAGCCTGGGCGTGCCGGATCGGGCAACGAAGGGGAAGCCTCTCAATGGGCGATGCGGCACAGCCCAGAGACATCGAGAGCGGCGGCTTCCGGAATGACAGCTTCCGGAACAGCGACTCCCGAAACGGCGACGATCGACCCGCTGTATGAGTTGCCGACGGCGCTGTGGTATGCGCTTCCTCCCGGTGCTCCGAAACCCTATGGCCCGATCGATGGCCTGGGGCTGGCGCAATGGTTCTACGAAGGGCGGCTGTCGGTCGACTCGATGGTCTGGCGGCAAGATTGGCCGGAATGGCGAGAGGTCGCCGCGGTTTGGCCGAATTGGTCGCCGACGGGTTCCGAGCCCGCCGGGGAGCCGGTGATCGAACCACCGGCCGATGGTTCGTCATACCCGCTGAAGGCCGTGAAGGCGGAATCCGTGGTCGCTAGGCCGCCGGTAATTACGAGTCGGGGAACGGGTTCGGCAGCGCGAGGTTTGGCGACACCGGTCGCGCCCACGCTCGGAGCGCCGTCTAAACCGGCCGCCAAACAGCCCGCCAAGCCGACCGCTCAGCCGACCGCCGTAGCTTCCGCCCCGGCATCTGCGCCCCTTAGTTCCGCAGCCCCTGGCGCCGGAGTATACTACCGCCGTCCGTCGAACCGTGCGTACGTGACGACGGTCGTGGTTTTGGTGTTGTTGGTGCTGGCGCTCGGCGGAGTGATGATCTGGGTATTGCTGCGAACTCCACCTCCTGCGCCTCCGAAGAAGGGCGCGGCAGCTCCCACCACGACCCCGCGGGCAGTCACGGGCCGCTGACTCGTAGATCGCAGCATTGAACAACCGCATTGAACAACCGTATTGAAAAGTTGAGTTTTCCGCCGCTAACTATCCGCTCTTTTTCACACCGCTTTGTTTCACCTCACGGAGTTTCTTATGTCGACTTCGCTTGCTCGTCGTTCGGTTTGGATGATCGCTTGTCTGCTTGCGCTCGGCTGCTTCGGCAATCGGGCCGACGCCGCGGAAGGCACCGCGTTCGATATCGGCTCGAAATACACGTTGACCGCTCCGGCCGATTGGTTGAAGAAAGAGCCGCGCTCGCGAATCGTGGAATATGAATTCGAGATCCCGAAGGTCGAGGGAGATGAATTTCCTGGGCGCGTCACGGTGATGGGTGCCGGCGGCGGCGTCGAAGCCAACGTCGAACGTTGGAAGGGACAATTCAAGCCTACCGAAGGGGACGAAGTGAAGGCGGAGACGAAGAAGAGCAAGGTCGCCGAGCAAGATGTCTACGTGGTCGACATCAAGGGAACGTACATCGACAAGCCGGCCCCGATGGCTCCGACGCCGGGCATCGATCGCCCGAAGTACCGCATGATCGGCGCGATCATCGCGACCGACGGCGGCCAATACTTCGTAAAGGCCTACGGCCCTGAAAAGACGATGGAAAAAGCCCTGCCCGGCTTTCAAAAGATGGTCGAAGGGCTGAAAGCGAAATAGTTTGGCGTTTCGCAAAAGCATGCATATATTGCCGACCGTCGTACGAACTCCGGTTCATGCGACGGTCGGCTTTTTTGTTTCCTAAGCGGACCACAGTCGTTCAACAGTCATCCGGTAAGTAAAGGCGCGAAGCGATGAACCTACGAGCTCTGATGTTTTGCGGCTTCGCGATCGCGGCGAGTTCCATCGCCGAGGCTCAGCGGCCGGCTCCGAAAAAGCCGAGCGCTACGGCTCGCAATGTCGCCGCGGAACCGGCGCGCTATACGCTGGAGCTCGTCTCGCCGCGTGAAGCGGGAACATCGCCGTCGCCCGAAGATCAATCGCCGCCGATTCCCGCCGGCCACCGGATCTTCAAAGCCTATCCGGAGCTCGCCTACGAAATTCGCGCGGTCGTGATCGGCGGCTCCTACCCTTTTCACTATGCCCTGACGAACGCTCCCTCGGGAATGACGATCGAAGCGCAAACCGGTGAGATCCGTTGGCCGAAACCGAAGGGGGATCGGGCCACGCCGACGATTACCGTAACGGATGCCGAAGGGACAAGCCGCACCTCGACCTGGACCATCAACGTCGCAGCCGACGGGTTCCGCTTCGTCGATGCCGTGCGCGGCGACGACTCGAACCCAGGCACGCTCGACGCTCCTTGGAAGTCGCTCGCCAAGATCAAGGCGAGCGAAGCCGTCGGGGCTGCGGTCTACTTTCGCACCGGAACCTATAAGACGACCGGCATGCAAGCCGGCGGCGGCGACACTTGGGTGCGCGTCGAATACAACGGCCGCTACCATCCGGTCCAATGGCTCGCCTATCCGGGCGAGAAGCCGGTCATCGACAACGACTATTCGCCGACCGGCGACCAAGGACGCTTCATTCGGCTCACCGGCTCGAGCGAGAGCCCGGTGTATCTCGACGGACTTGAAATCACGAACTCACGGCACATCGGCCTGCAATACGGTTCCGGATCTTGCGACTTCGCCGTGTTTCGCCGACTTGCGATTCGCGACATCGCCGAAGGAATCGAAGGCGCCAATTCGGCCGGCATTATGACCCTGACCAGCCAAGGGGATCCCTCTTGGTATGCGGCCTATCAAGACAACGATTTCCATCACAACGCTCCCGGCGGCATCAAACAATACTCGCAGAAGAAGCTGCTCTGGGAGAATTGCCGCTTCCGCGATTCGGGCATCGGGCCGGATCTAAAATCGGACGTCGTGAGGTTCGAGGTCCGTGGCTGCACGTTCCAGAACAACCGCCAAGATTTGGCCGGACTGTTCGGCAACATGCATCCCGCGCGCGGCGGAGAAATCACCGGCGAGATTCGTTTCAATCGGATGCTCTGCGGTGGTTCGCCGACGATGATCGCGCTCGAGGTCAACCAAGACGGCTTGGCGAACACGATCCATATCTATCGTAACACGCTCTTAGGAGTAGTGAACGTGCGGAACACCGACTCCGCGGACGGGCCGTTTCATTTCAGCCGCAACGTGATCGTCAACGTCGGCTCGGGTGCCGATCGTGTCCGCTTCGAAGCAGTGAGCGACCCGAGTCGAATCGTGTTCTCGGAGAACCTTGCCGGCGGGCCCGGCGATGGGATCGTCGACGCGGAAGGAGATCTGATCGGCACTTACCGATCGTTCGTCGGAAAGCGCGGGCACCAGTTGCCGAAAGCTCGCGATTGACGAATAGCCGATTGACGAGCGGCAGATTCCCCAACGGAGCAGATTCCCGAACGGAAAGCCGCGGGGGCTTTACCAAACTCGCCGAACTGCCTACAAAGCCATGTGTCGGGCGAGCGAGTTGCTCTGAAGCCCGGGCACGCCGCCGATGATCGTTCCGATTGAGATTTTCCAACCCGGCAGATGGCACGATGAAGCTTCAACAGTTTCTTGAGCACCACGGTATCGGAAAGAATCCTTTCGCCGAGGAAGATGCTCAGACCGATCCGGTGTTCAAGGAACACTGCATCTCCAGCACGCATCATCCGAGTTGGGACAAAATCTACGGCGATCCCGGCGAGCCGGCGACTTCCGTCGTGTTCGGCGAAAAGGGATCGGGCAAGACCGCGCTGCGGCTCCAGATCGCCCGGCATCTGGCCGAACACAACCGGCGCAACCCGCTACGCCGGGTCTTCGTCATTCAATACGACGACTTCAACCCGTTCCTCGATCGCTTTCGCGACGGTCTTTGGGGGAACAAAGCACCGGAGCAGGTCCTGCAGCAGTGGATGCTCTGGGACCACATGGACGCCATTCTCGCGCTCGGCGTGACGAAGTTGATCGATCGAATCGTGCAAACGCCCGGCACGAACGGCGCAGCCGAAGAGGGGGACGATGTCAAAATCGATCTCGGCCGGCTCTCGCGACATCAAGCGCGCGACTTGCTGCTGCTGGCCGCCTGCTACGACCAATCGTCGGCCGAACCATATCGGGTTCGCTGGCATCGGCTGCGGCGCGCATTGAAATTCCGCACTTGGAAGTCGTGGCAGCCGCTCGCCATCGGCGTCGGCGTGACGACGTTGGTGTTCGGCCTGATGGTCGGCCTCGGGAAAACGGCGGACTGGCTGTCGAGTATTTGGCCGTATATTTTTGCCGCCGTCGGGTGGATACCGTGGCTGCTTCGTTTTTCCAAGCGGATGTGGACTGCGCGCGGAATTTCGCGGAATTTACGGGTTCTGAAGCGCGATCCCGGGCTGTTACGCAAGGTTTTGATGCACCTGACGAACGACGAGTTGCTCGGCCAGCCGTTGCCGAACAAGCAGCGTACCGACGATCGGTTCGAGATGTTGCACAAGTTTCAGAACTTTCTGCAATCGATCGGCTACCACGGCATCGTCGTTCTGGTCGATCGGCTCGACGAGCCGCACTTGGTCAACGGCTCGCCCGATAAGATGCGGGCTTTGCTGTGGCCGATGCTCGACAATAAGTTCCTTAAGCATCCCGGCATCGGCTTCAAACTGTTGCTGCCGATCGAAATGTCGTACTTCGTCGAACGGGAAGACCGCGATTTCTACCAACGCTCGCGACTCGACAAGCAAAACGTAGTGCCGTCGCTCGAATGGACCGGCGAGGCGCTCTACGACGTCGCCAACGCGCGGATGCGGGCCTGCGCAGTCAACGGCCGGACGCCGTCGTTGAAGGATCTCTTCGATGAATCGCTCGGCGACCGCCGGTTGATCGACGGCATCCGAACGTTGCGCGTGCCGCGGCATCTCTTTAAGTTTCTCTATCGCGCCATCTCCGCGCATTGTAACTCGCATACCGACGAGAACCCGGTATGGCGCGTCTCGGCCTCGGAGTTCGAGGCGACGCTAGCAGTCTACCGCCGCGAGCAAGACGCCTTCGATCGCGGCGCGGGAGCAGGGTGAGAGAAAAGGGATCAGGGGTCGGAGGTCAGGGGTCAGTAAGATGAAGATGTCTTGTTAGATCTCTGTCTCTGATCCCTGACCTCCGACCCCTGACCCCTTCTTCCTTTCCATCTTGACCCATTCGGCGCTTCCTGGCACACTTCCGCCCCGTCGACCTCGAGCGCAATCGCGCATGGTGGACTGGTTCGGCATGCGAAAAGTCGCGTGCAGAGCGTGTTTTTGGCGTAATTCAAGGATGAATGGCCGGCAACGATGCCGCGTCCCGCACCTGCCGTAGGAGACGGACCCATGCGACGGATCATGATGACTGGCGTGTTGAGCTCGTGCTTGGCCGCCCTGACCGGCTGTAGTAAATCGGAAGAACAAGCGGCTGCCCCGGCCGCGCAACCTGCCGTCGTGCAGGCCTCGCCGCAAACAGTCGTCGGGGAATTCCTCGAGGCCGTTCGGATCGGCAACGACAAAGTGGCGGAGTCGAAGCTGACCGACCTCGCTCGCGAAAAGACTCGCAAGATGGATCTCATGGTCGCACCGCCGGGAAGTCCGACGGCGAAGTTCGAGGTCGGCGGCGTGGAAGTCGTCGAACAAGGGCAGTTGGCCTATGTCGAAAGTCGCTGGACCGACGTCGGTGCCGACGGCAAGCCGGAAGTGAACGAGTTCGTCTGGGCGATGCGGATGGATAACGGCAACTGGCGAATCGGCGGCGTTGCGACGCAGCCCTACCCGAACATGCCGTTCCTTCAACTCGACTTCGAGAACCCGGAAGAGATGTTGAAGCAAACCCAACTGGCCGAGCAGGAATATCAACGTCAGCTCAAGCTCAGCACACCGACCGGCGACGGCACAGTAGCGGGTGCAGCCCAAGCGCCGGGTACGACGACGCAGGGTACGACGGCGGTCGGCGGTGCCGCACCGGTCTCGGCGAACACCGGCGTACAAGCTTCATTCAACCAAAACGGAACGCCGGCCGGACTGAACTCGAACGGCGCAATCCAGCCGGCCGGAGGTTTGCCGGCATCGCCGGCACAAAATAATTCTTCCGTTGGCCACGGGACGACCGCCGAAGCGGCTCAGCCGGGCACCTTCAACGCGAGCGGCAATTCCTCGAACTTGCCGCTCCAAGCTCAGCAACCTGCGCCGGGAAATGCCGTTCCGCGATAGCGAAACAATCGTTCTAAGCATCAGAACGGTAATAAGTTACAGAATCGACCAAAAGAGAAGGCCCACGAGTAATCGTGGGCCTTTTTTTGCGCGCGTCTGCCACCCAAGCCAACTATAATGTGCTAGAACTACTGCGTCATTTATCTCATTGCCCCCAGAGTGTGCGAACCACGCATTGGTTCCAAACGACTTTTTGATTCTTGACAACAGAACCCTCAATGCTACCTTATCCATCCTAGCCTATGCACTCACGTGCAGAATGTGCAATCGGTAAAGGCTTACATCAGGGCGCCTAGAAACTTTGATTGTGCGAGAGTTAGACGATTACGCTCCCGAATGTTTTGCCGTCGCAAAGCGGGATGCGGGAAGAAGACGGCAAACGCGTGAGTCCCTGAATGGTACGTACCAGTTTTCTTGTTGGAGGATTTTTGATGAATCGTGCTCTAGTTTTTGGCATCGCGATTTTCTTCGCGGTGGTCGGCATCGCCCTCGTGGGCGGTGAGAAGAATGTGGCCGTCGCCGGTCACGGTTGCCATGGTTGCAGCGGTTGCGACGGTGGTTGCGATGGTGGTGATTGTGGCGGTTGCGATTGCAGCTGCCGCGGTGGCTTGTTCAGCCGTTTGAAGAGCCGTTGCTGTGGCACCCCGTGCTGCGGTCCGGCCCCAGCTCCGGCCCCGACCTGCTGCGACGAACCTTGCTGCGGTCGCAAAGGCTTGTTCCACCGCTTGAAGAACCGCTGCTGCGGTGCTGCTCCGACCTGCTGCGCTGCTCCGGCTTGTGCTGCTCCGGTTGCCCCGAGCTGCGCCGGCGCCGCTCCGGTTGCCCCAGCTGCTCCGGTTGCTCCGGCTCCGGCCGTTGTTCCAGCCAAGTAGTTTTTAATGTGAAATACTGAGCTTCGCCGAGCCCTGTACGGCGAAATTCAAGTAGTTCCCGCAAAAAGGCCGGGCCTCTTTATGAGGCCCGGCCTTTTCTTTTTTACCTAACCCACACGATGCGTTCGCCGACACGCCGGGCCGGCTCGATCTTTCCCTTCGCATCGCCGGCCGGTCGTAATTAAGGTGGTAAACTTACCGGTCCCACGGCAACCGACTGGGTGCCGGCACCTTTGCTGGAATCAGACTCTCGCATGGCCTCCCCGCAACCCCCCGACGCCGAATCGCCGCCGCTCCCTTCGACCGGCTTTCGCAACGTCGTGAGCTATCTCATCTTCATCCACTTCTTCTTTTTGCTCGTCAGCATTAAGTCGAAGACCGTCTCGTCGGGCCTCGAGCAAGATCTGCGCGAACGCGCACCAGGCCTCACCCCCTACGTGCAGCTGCTCGGGATGGATCTTTCCTATATGTTCCATCTCACGTATTACGATCCCACGTTGTCGGAGCCGGCGAACTTCCGCCCCTCCGATACCGACTTTTTCGTCGAAGCCGATATTCCTCAGCCTTCGGGCGAGGTCAAGAAGGTCCGCTGGCCGTCGCTCGATGTTCGCCCCAGCTCCCGCTATCACCGTTTCGAACGCTTGGTACACACGGCCGCGGTCGAAGGCGAGGTCGACAACGAAACCCCCGCGAGCTTGATCGCGCAAGGCATCGCTCGGCGGTTGATGGCGGAAAACCAATGCCGCTCGTTGACCCTCCACTTCCGCCGCCGGATTCTGCAAAACCTCATGCTTCCCGAAGGGTCGCTGGAGTTGGCGGCCGAAAAAGCGCGCGGCCTCGACGATCCAGCGAACTTCCCCGCCGCTTATGAAGCCAATGCGTATTTGACCTCGGATAATAAGGTCGAAGTCGCCGCCTTGAAGGCGGCCTCGAATACCGCCGCGCCGCGCCGCCCGGCAGCCTCGGGGAGTTCGAGCACGGGCAACACGAACGCCGGCCAAGCGATCCCGGGAGCGGTGAAGCCATGAATGCCGTCTTTCAATACTTCAACGACGCCTGCAAACGCTTCGGCGACGGCTGGAATCGTTTTTGGTTCACGCCGATCGATCCGCTTCCGCTCGCGGTGCTGCGGATCGGCGTCGGTGCGATCGCGTTTTATCTGATCGCTCTGTTCAGCTTCGATCTGATCCAGTTCTTCGGTCCCGGGGGCATCCTGCCGACCGAGGCGATCAAGGCGATCTATCCGGCGGCTTGGCGGTTTTCGTATCTCGATTCCGCCGGCCCTCCCGACGTCGCGACCTTGCAAGCCCTGCACTATCTGGGGCTCGCGATTTTAGCGGCTTATACCGTCGGCCTGTGGACGCGCTTCACCTCGATCTTATCGCTGATCGTCTTTCTGGCGTACTTCCATCGCGCGCCGATGCTGACCTCGGTCGGTGAGCCGGTCATCGCGATGTTGATGTTTTATCTTTGCTTCGGCCCCGCCGGGGCGAGACTATCCGTCGATGCCCTGCTTCGCCGCCGGCGACAAGCTAAAACGCCGGCCCAACCGGTCGCGAGCCGCTCGGCGCTCGGCGAACGAAGCTTCGCGGCGGGGATCGTCGTCCGTTTGATTCAGACGCATCTGGCTTTGATCTACTTCTTGATGTTCTGCGCCACGATGCAAGACAACATCATCTGGTGGAACGGCACGGCCGTTTGGTGGCTCATCGCCCGTCCCGAGTCGGCGTTGCTCGATCTGCGTTGGCTCAGCAACTACCCGTATGTCATCAATCTCTGGACAACGACGATCGTCACGTTCTATCTGCTCTTCGCCGTGCTGATCTGGAACCGGACGGCCCGCCCGCTGCTCGTCGTGCTGAGCGCCCCCTTCTGGCTCGGCATCGCTCTCATTTCGGGCGTCGTTCCGTTTTGCTGGGCGATGTTCGTCGGGGGCTTGGCATTCGTCAGTGCCGAACAATGGCTGAGCCTCTGCGGCTGCTCTGCCTCCGCCGCGCGCTCGGCAAGTGGGCCCGCACCTGCGAAAGGTGCTTGAGCGGCGATTCTTCGCGGTCCATAATGTCGACCTTGCGCGGGCTTACGAAGAGCCCGCGACCCGGCCCGACGACCTAGCGCGGAGAAACGACGATGACGATGCCCACCCGGCGCGACTTCCTCTCGAAGTCGGGCCTCGCAGCCGCGGCGTTCGCAACTTGCTCCGCTCCGACGTTCCCTTCCGAAACGCTGTTCGCTGCGGAAGCGGCCGCTTCGCCGTCGACATCCGGCGCGCTCCCGCCGGCGCGCTATAAGTTCAGCCTCGCGGCCTATAGCTATCGCGGCTTGTTGCAAGGCGCGAAAGCGGCGATGACGCTCGAAGACTTCGTCACCGATTGCGCACGGGCCGGCTTCGATGGCGCGGAACTGACCTCCTACTACTTCCCGAAAGACGCGACTCCCGAATATCTCCGCTCGATCAAAGCCCATTGCTTCAAACTCGGGATCGACATCACCGGCACGGCTGTCGGCAACGACTTCACACATCCCAAAGGGGAGAAGCGCGACGAGCAGATCGCGATGGTCAAGCGCTGGGTCGATAACGCCGAGATCCTCGGCGCGCCGCAGATTCGCATCTTCGCAGGCAGCGTGAAGCCGGGCCAAACCGAAGCCGAGGCCCATGCGCTGGTCGTCGAGGGGGTGAAGGAATGCTGCGAGTATGCCGGGAAGCACGGCATCTTCCTCGCCTTGGAAAACCACGGCGGGCTGACGGCCACGCCCGATGGCCTACTGAAACTCATGGAAGACGCCAAGAACCCTTGGCTCGGCATCAACTTCGACAGCGGCAACTTCCACACGGCCGACCCGTATGCCGACTTGGAGAAGATCGCGCCGTATGCGATCAACGCCCAGGTGAAAGTCGTGATCTCGCGCGGCGACAAGAAAACCGCGAAGAAGGAAGAGTCGGACTTCTCACGCCTGGCGAAGATGCTGCGCGAAGCCAAGTATCGCGGCTACATCGTGCTGGAATACGAAGAGCCGGGCGACCCGCGCACGGAGTGCCCGAAGTTTCTCGAACAACTTCGCTCGACGTTCGCCTAAGTAGCAGGCACGTTCCACGTGCCGTAGCCACAAGCGTTCGTCGATGCACACCGCCGGATCGAGCCGCACTCATGGCGAGCAGTTGGTGAAATGGCCTGATGGCAAGCTCGCCCAATTCTTGGATGCGTTCCTGCTTGTCGCTGCTGCGGCGCGTGTGGCGGACGGCACGTGGAACGTGCCTGCTACGTTACCGCCGGGCGACCACTTCCAGGCCGAGCTTCTTCATCTTCTTGTAGAGCGTCGTTCGGTTGATGCCCAAGGCATCGGCCGTGGCGTTGCGGTTCCAGTTGTTCTCTTCGAGCGTGCGCATGATGATCTGCCGCTCGGGCGAGGCCATCGCGTCTTTCAGAGAATGGGCTGCGGCGAGCGCATCGCTATCGACATGCCCCGGTGCGAGGACGTTCTTCGGCAGGTCTTCGACCCGTACCCGATCGCTTTTGCCAAGCAACACGGCGCGTTCGATGATGTTCTGCAACTCGCGTACGTTGCCCGGCCAGCGGTAGCTTTGCAAGGCCGACATCGCGTCGTCGGTGAAGCCGGAGACTTTCTTGCCGGAATCGTTACACACGCGTTGCAGGAAGTGCCCGGCGAGCATCGGAATATCCGAGAGTCGTTCGCGTAGCGGCGGCAACTCGATGTTGATCACGTTCACGCGGTAGTACAGATCTTGGCGAAACTTCCCGGCGGCCACGAGTTGCTCGAGCCGCTCGTTCGTCGCCAGGATGACGCGCGAATCGACTTTGAACGTCTTCGATCCGCCGACTTGCTCGAACTCGAACTCTTGCAACACCCGCAACAGCTTGACCTGCAAACCGGGCGTTGCCGTACCGATTTCGTCGAGAAATATAGTGCCGCCGTCGGCTTGCTTGAACTTGCCGATTTTATCGACCGTCGCCCCGGTAAACGATCCGGCGACGTGCCCGAACAATTCGCTTTCCAGCAACGTCTCGGGCAACGCTCCGCACGCCACTTCCACGAACGCCTTATCGCGGCGCGAGCTACGGCGGTGCATCGCCCGGGCCAGCAACGACTTACCGGTGCCGCTTTCGCCCGTGATCAATATCGTGGCTTTCGTGTCGGCGATGCTTTCGACGACATCGAAAATCTTCCGCATCTGCGGATCGCGGCCGACGATGTTCTCGAGCCCGAACCGGAGGTCGAGTTGCTGCTTGAGCGTTTGGTTTTCTTCGAGCACGTGGCGCTGGTTCAAAGCCCGTTCGAGCGAGAGTTGCAATTCTTCGTCGAGGAGCGGCTTCGTCAGCAGATCGAAAGCTCCAGC
The DNA here is from genome assembly GCA_021413845.1 of Planctomycetia bacterium. Classification (NCBI taxonomy): domain Bacteria; kingdom Pseudomonadati; phylum Planctomycetota; class Planctomycetia; species Planctomycetia bacterium. The sequence continues at coordinate 21,755 of JAIOPP010000148.1, forward strand.
GCGTATCGCTTCCACGGCGGTTTCGACCGTGCCGTAGCCCGTCAGCAAAATCACGCTCGTATCGGGGCGATGCTTACGGCACCAAGCGAGAATCTCGAAGCCGTCGCCGTCGCCGAGTTGGATATCGCAGAGGACGATCTCGAACGTCTTCTTTTCCAAGATCGCATGAACGGCCTTGCAAGACCCTGCGGTTTCGACGGCATATCCCTGTTCGCGAAGCCAACCGGCCATCGAATCGAGAATATGTTTATCGTCGTCGACCAAGAGCAAGGAGGCGCGTTTCATGGATATCGTCTTATGTGAGCGTTCGGTGAGCGCGAGCTTAACTCGCCGATGTCGCGGAATGTCGACATCACTTGTCGCTCAATATCTACGTCATCTCCGAAAAACGTCAAAAAGCCGCAGACTGAATTCATCTCCAGGTGCGGAAACCACGGTTGCGGAATCGCTAAGATCGACACGATCGGATATGTCATTAAAACTATGTCAAGTTTAATCCTTTCACGGTTGCCGATTTCGCCGGCCGGTACTAACCTTTATTTTGAGAACAAAGGGGTTAGTCGACGCGTATAACAGTCGGTGGCCGTTTCCGGCACCGATGCGCCTGTCGGCGAGTACGTCTGCGAGCGTAGCAACTTTGAGATTTTTGCGGACGTTTTCCGCAAAACACGCAATGGGAGGTAGAGCATCCGGTTCGCAGACGTTTCTTCGCAGGGAAGAACGCCCAACCCGGTGCAACGACTAGAGGAGTTCTTAATGGCAATCCGAATGTTGGTGGCCGACGATCACGAAGTTATCCGTTCGGGCATGGCAAGCATGCTGGAAGGGACCGATATCGAGATCGTGGGTGAAGCAGGAAGCGGCGAAGAAACGGTCACGAAGGCCCGAGAATTGAAGCCGGATGTCATTTCGCTCGACATTCGCATGGAAAACGGCGACGGCCTCACCGCCCTCGAACAGATCCGTGAAGCGATGCCGGACTCGAAGGTGATGATCCTCTCGACGTTCGACAACCCGACCTACGTCGCTCGCGCGCATGCATTGGGCGCGAAAGAGTATGTGCTCAAGGGCTCCTCGCGCGACCAACTGGTCGAGGCGATCCGCGCCGTCGCGGCCGGAAAAGATTCGCCGAAGCAAGGGCACATGTCGCGCATCGCCGGACAAATGGCGACGCGCAACAAGCAGCCCGACAGCGAGATTCCGCTTACGCAACGCGAGACGCAAGTTCTGCGTCACTTGGCGCTCGGCTTGAGCAACAAGGAAATCGCGCAATCGCTGGAGATCAGCATTGAGACCGTGAAGGAACACGTGCAGCACTTGCTGCGCAAGATGGGGGTCAACGATCGGACCCAAGCGGCCGTCTGGGCCGTTCGCAAAGGCTTGGTCTAAGCCACGCCGATAACACAACTCGTCCGCTCTCGCAGCCGACGACTCCCGAACAGAGACTTCTTACACCGGCGATCGGAATCATCCGCTCGCCGGTGTCGTCGTTTCTAGAGGCGCTCGTTTAGGGCTCTTGATAACGGGGCTTAACGGGCCCGAGGATGAGCCCGCTCGTAAGCCGCCTTGAGATTCGCAGTGCTCACATGGGTGTAGATCTGCGTCGTGATCAGGCTCTTGTGGCCGAGCAGTTCTTGAACGCTCCGGATATCGGCGCCCCGATCGAGCAGATGCGTGGCGAAGCTATGCCGCAACGTGTGGGGAGAAGTGCGCCGATCGAGATCCGCAATCTTGAGATACTTCTCCAACATCCGCGCGGCGCTGCGTACCGTAATCCGTCCGCCGAAACGATTCAGAAACGTTTCGGCTTCTCGCCCCTTCTTATCCGGCCACTTCGCGAGCCGCGACTGTAGATAAATGCCGACCGCTTCCGCCGCGAACGAACCGAGTGGAGCGAAGCGTTCCTTTTTCCCTTTACCGCGCACGCGAATCAGCCCAGCCGGCAGATCGATGTCGCCGTCGTTCAGGCCGACAAGTTCGCTGACGCGCAAGCCCGCGGAGTAGAGAGTCTCGAGCATCGCGCGGTCGCGCTTCGATTGCCAATCTTTCCCTTTCGGAGCGTTTAGCAACCGATCGAGCTCGTCGGACGACAAGAAGTGCGGCAGCGTCCGGCTCTTCCGCGGATTGCGCAGCGGCTTCGCCGGGTTCGACTCGGCCCAGCCATCGCGCCGCCCGAAGCGAAAGAAACTCCGGAGCGAAGCTAAGCGCCTGGCGATCGTCGTCTTGGCGAGCCCCGCTTCGTGCAAGCGGGAGACATAGCCCCGCAAATGCAAGGTCGTCATGTCGCCGGGGTCGGGGCAACCGCCGTTCTCGGCAAGATCGAGCTCGAGCGCGCGAAGGTCTTCGCGATAGCTCTTCACCGTATGGTCGGAAGCGTTGCGCTCGACTTGCAAGTAGGTGAGAAAGCGGTCGACCTGCTTTTGCATACGTTCTCGCACCTCGCGACCGGCAACTCTCGTAGCACGCGCTGCCGGTCGTCGATCCAAGGAGGCCGCACCTGCCTGCCTTGATTCTATCGCGACGCGCCGTTGCCGGCATCGTCGTCGCCGGCATTATGCGAGATCGTCGCTCGAGTCCGTGATGATCGGCACGTCTTTGAAACGATGCGTCCCTTGCGAATGCTTCGTCTTGGCCGGTTCTTGCCGCACCTTTTGGCTAAGCACGGCGGCGTCGTACCAGGTGAAACTCAATTCCGGATTCGATGCGAAACGCCCGAGCGTTCGCAACACTTCGGCTTTGTGCGCGTCGTCGAAGAGGAATACATACCGCTCTTCACCCTTAACCAAAGCTAACACGTTAATGTCTTGCGACACGAGCGGGGTTCCTCCGTGATCAAATAGAGCCGACGGCGATAGGCAAACGTTACGAGGCAAGCGGTATCGGATCGGCGTGACCATCTACATCCTTCCGATGGTTTATCGGCCGGTCGGCCAGCGCCACACTACTCGCGTTTGGCCTGCACCGCCGCGAGCGGTCAACATCTCTGCGATGTGCATGTGACAACAGAAACGAATGAAATCATCGCTACGTTGCAGATAAGACTGCCAACCGCCAAATCTTGCGTCATCGCGAAAATACACATACGATTGCAGCGCCGTCGTTACTTGCGCATCAGTGCCGTTATAGAGCCGCACGTGCTTCAACACCGGCAGGTTCGTCTCGCGCAGCGGCGGCCGACAACTGCTCGGCGTCGGCGGCGAGAAGCCGCGCGGATCGGGCCAGTCCGGCGGCAATGCCGTCGCTGGGTTGCCGGCGGCATCGACTTCCTGCCCCGCCGCGATCGACTCACCCACGGCGGGCTGTTGCGAGATCTTTTTAGCTGCCGTGTTTTGCGTGATTTCTTCGTGCGCGATCAAGCGGACGTCGCTTCGGCCGCGGCGCGATTGTTGTTCTCGCGGCTGTCCCGAATCCGGCTGCTCCGCATCGCGTGGGTCGGCCGGCGGCTGGGCTTCCGGAGGCGGCAGCAGCTCGGGCACTTCATACGGCGGCGTTTGTGTTTTCAGTTGTTCGATGGCTAGCGAGCGCTCGGCCTCGAAGATCAACGCATCGGGAATTTCTTCCTCACCGGTCGTCCCCCAAGGGAGCCCGTAGCCGGCTGGAATCGGATGGAAGCCCGGGTTCGCCGCATACCATTCGATGCTCAAGCCGACGCGCGGTGGATAGTACGGCGAGAAGTCGGTGATGGCACCGATAACGACGGCATCGACCTCGAGCAATTGCGCAAGCTTGCGGGCCGCTTCCGCTCCGCTTTTGCCCGTGAAATGAACTTGATATTGCTGGATCTTCGCCTCGACGACGCCGACCGGCAGCACTTCGAAGCCGGGCACGGTTTGCAATTCGGCTGCGTAGGCGACCGCGAACTGACGGCCGTCGGCCGTGCGCTCCGGGCTCAAATTGAAGAACGGCATGACCGCGATCTTCGTGAGCTGCGGAAACGGGTTGAACACGGTCGGCTGGCGCGAAATCTCGGGCAGGGCACCGCACCCGCCGAGAATCAGCAAGCAAACCGCGATCAATAAGTTTCGCCAACTCAATGCAAGCATGCGCAATCCGCCGCGATGTGAATCGTTACGGACTGCTTTATCGTCAGAACCGGCAAGGTTTCTCCAACCATTCCGGTCGAAGCGTTTGCCGGCAGCGATAGAGTCGCAATAAGGTCGGTTCGACGACTCTCTGCCGGCGGCTAGATGACGTCGCGAAAGCTCGTCAGGCCGACCGTCTCGCGGCAAGTAAACGGCTCGCCGTATTTCACGTTGATCGACCAACCCCAATACGCGGCTTGGTCGCGCAAGCGGTCGATCATCGTCGGCGGCTCGGTCGAGCGACCGGTGATGAACTGGCTCTCGAAGCAACGAATCGCGGCGAGCTTTTGCTCCCAAAACTCCGAGATATCGACGACGAACGCCGGCTTCTCGACGACGCGCAGATGGACGCAGTTGTAATGGAAGATCCGCTCCGGATGATGCGGCGTACCGGGCAAATCGGTCTTCGAGAGCTTCGCCCAAAATCGGGCCGCTTCGATTAAGTCGAGCGCAGCAACATGATCCGGATGGGCATCGACCCAATACGGGGCGAAGAGCCAACGGGGCTTGAGTTCGCGGATCACGCCGGCAAGTTTTCCGCGCGCTTCCAGCGTGGCTTCGAGCTTCCGATTCGGCAGCCCGAGGTTGCCGCGCCAATCGACCCCTAAGATCGCGGTCGCGGCCGCCGTTTCGCGTGCTCGGATTTCCGGGCTGCCGTGAGGGGTCGGTTCGCCGTCGGTCAGGTCGAGAATGCCGATGCTCCGGCCTTCGGCTTTGAACTTCAAAATGGTGCCGGCCATGCCGAGTTCGGCGTCGTCCGGATGAGGGGCGATGACGAGAGCGTCGAGCACGAGAAGTCTCCCTAATTGGCAGGCAAACGAACAGCGGACTCTAACATCATTGCCGGCGACCGACCATTCATCAACTGCCCTAGACGCGTTGCGCGGTTTTTGCGAGATTCCCGCCGCCGATTCTTCGGCAGACCCTCGAGCACCGACCCACACCCGAAGTTTCCGTGTCTAACGCGAACCCACGACACCTTCGACGACGATGCTTCCTCCCGGCGGCGGCGATCTTATCGCTCTGCGCCATGGGTGGTTGTTCGAGCTTCAACAAACTGCGCGGCGACGGCTTCAACGATTCCTTCGAGCAATCGGCGGGCTACAAACGCCCGGACGAGAAATCGTCGAAACCTTACGGCTTTTCGACCAAGGCGCAAGAGATCGAGCGCGACTTCGGCGTTCGCTAATACGCTTCCATAGCGCCTCCCCTAAGCGAGAACCTTGCGATTCCGCGAGGGTTCATGTTCCGCAGCGCTTTTCGAGCGGCCGGCGGTCGGCCTATTCGCTGCCGACGCCACAACCGGCATAAGTCGGCGTAAGAGCGTCGATTCCCGCCGCATTTAGGTCGAAAAAGTCGGGTCGACTCTTTCACCCATCAAGAGCGGTAGTTACAAATAATTAGTCTGGGAAGCAGTTGCCGCCTCGGCAATTTCGGCTGGTCATTTCTTAATACTTATTTTGTCTCGCGAGCGCCCGCATGCCCGACTTCGACTTCTTAAAGCAGGCCGCCGAACCTAAGTCTTCCAAGCCTGAAGAAGCCTCCGGCAAGCAGCCGATCGCCGCCGCAGAGCAAGAGCCTGCGTTCGACTTCGGGAACCTCGACACGAGCGCGCAAGCAGCGAAGTCGTCGGCGCCCGCGACCACGGAAGTCGTCGAAAGCAACGGCGCCACGCAAGACTTCACGCTCGCTTTCGGCTCCGAAGAAGCCGGCGCCGGCGATCCGGAACTGATCACCGGCAACGGCCCGACCTCGGAACCTCCGGCCGATGCGGAAATGCCGTTTGATTTTGCCGCCGACGCGAAAGCGGAAACGCCCGCCGACGATCCCTTGGCCGACGCGCTCACCGAGATGGGTGCGGAAGCGGCTCCGGCTGCGATGTTCGATGCGCTGCCGGATATGTCGACCGACACCACCGGCGCACTGAGCGACGACGTACCCGATGCTCCTTCGCCGACCGACGCCGAAAGCGTGCCGTGGAGCACGGCCGAAACTTCGGCTTCCGACGCGCCTGCGAAGAACGGCCTCGAAAGCGAAGAGTGGAACACGCTCGATGAAAACAATAATGCCGACGAACCGAAGTCGGACGACGAGATCGACATCTCTCCTCCCCCCGGCACCGATCCTCAACTCATCGCGGCGATGCTCGGCGGAGCGATGGGCGTGTCGCTCTTAAGCCCTGCGACTCCGACCGCAACCGAGCCGCCGCCGGTTCCCGAGATCGAAGAAGAGCCGCTCCCTGCAGCGCCCGACACGACCGATGCCGCCTTCCCCGCTTATGAAGAGCTCACGCGCCACGTTCGGCAAACGTCCCTCCTTGGCTCGATCGAAGCGGTGCTCGGCTGGGACGAACGCTGCATGATGCCCGCGGCCGGTACCGACCAACGGGCCGAACAAATCACGCTCCTCTCCGGCATTATTCACGAGCGGCTCACCGATCCGCGCGTCGGCGACTGGCTCGAGCAACTGAAAGACAGCCCTTTAGGGGCCGATCCGTATAGCGAAGCCGGCGCGACGCTCCGTCAGATCCGTCGCCAATATGAAAAGCGGACGAAGCTGCCGAAGACGCTCGTCGAAGAACTCGCGCACACCGCGGTCGTGGGCCAGCATACTTGGCAAGAGGCACGTAAGAACGACGACTTCGCTTCGTTTGCGCCCCTCTTGGAAAAGATGGTGCATCTGAAGCGCCAACAAGCCGAAGCGCTCGGCTATGCCGAAGTTCCATACGACGCGCTGCTCGACGAGTTCGAGCAAGGCGAGCTGACCTCACGGTTGACGAAGATCCTCGGCGCGCTGCGCGACGAATTGGTGCCGCTCGTGGCCCAGGTGCGCGAGAGCGGTCGGGCTCCCGATATCGGCCTGCTCGAACGGAGCTATCCCGTCGATCTCCAACGCTCGTTCGGCCGGAGCGCCGCGCAGAAAGTCGGCTTCGATTTCCATCGCGGCCGGCTCGACGTTACCGCGCACCCGTTCTGCACGGGCCTCGGCCCGAACGATTGCCGCATCACGACCCGCTACGACGAAAACTTCTTCAACGGCGGCTTCTTCGGTATTCTGCATGAAGCCGGCCACGGAATCTACGACCAAGGCCTGCGCGCCGATCAATACGGCCTCCCGCTCGGCGAAGCGGTTTCGATGGGCATCCATGAGTCGCAGTCTCGCATGTGGGAGATCATGGTCGGCCGGGGCTTGCCGTTCTGGAAATACCTTTACGGCTCCGCGCGACAAACCTTCAAGACCGCCTTGGCCGGCGTGCCGCTCGGTCGCTTCTACGGCGCGATCAACGACGTTCGCCCTTCACTCATTCGAGTCGAGGCCGATGAGTTCACGTACAACTTGCACATCTTGATTCGCTTCGAGCTCGAGCAAGCGCTCATCTCCGGCGATCTTCAAGTCGTCGACTTGCCGAGCGCTTGGAACGAAAAATATCGCGACTATCTCGGCATCCAAGTCCCGTCGAACGCTGACGGCGTGCTGCAAGACATCCATTGGAGCGCAGGGCTGTTCGGCTACTTCCCGACCTACTCGCTCGGCAATCTCTACGCGGCGCAATTCTACGAACAAGCCGACAAAGACCTCGGCGGACTCGACGCGCAGTTCGAGCGCGGCGACTTCCAACATCTCGGCAAGTGGCTCAAGACGAAGATCCACACGCACGGCCAGCGTTATACGGCCGCCGAGCTCGCCGAGCGCATCACCGGCAAGCCGCTCTCGCATGAGCCGCTGCTGAAGCACTTGCGCTCCAAGTACGACTTGCTCTACAATCCCGCTTCCCCCTCGATCGACGAATGGGACGTTCCGGACGGCGGCCTGCTGACTTCGACCGACGACGAGCCCGCCGGCGGGGTCGCGATGGACGACGTCGGCGATGTCGGCGGCTACGGTCTCGCCCGCGATTCCGGCTTCGACGGCATGAGCGTCGGCCCCGGCACCGCTTCGCTTTCCGGTGCGTCGGTCGGCGCGGGAAGCATGGGTGGAAGTTATTCCACGACTATGCCGCGGCGGAAGAAAGCCTCGATGCTCGGCACAGTCATGGTGCTCGGCGGCATCGTAGTCGGCGGCGTGCTAGGAATCGCGCTCGGCTTGTGGATTCTGCTTTACTTGAAAGGCCCGCAAGGAGACATTCTCAAGGTTCGCGACAAGCTTCCGGAGTGGATCGTGCCGGAATGGAAAGAGCCGAGCGGCGCCTCGAATCCGATGTTCGATCGCTCCCGATCGGAAGCTCCCAAGGCATAAGGGTTCTCGCTCCGTTGCCGCATTCGGTTTCGTAACATCGCTTCCGATCGTCACAAGCTCATGCTGCTCGACGACTCTCCCCCTTCACCGTCGCGACGCACCGAAACATCGGATCTGACGACGCTTTCCGCGGTCGAGCTGGTCCGCGCGCAACGCGCCGGCCGGCTCTCGGCCGAGCAAATTCTCGACGCGTATCTAAGCCGTATTCAAGAGTTCAACGGCAGCCGCAACGCGATCATCTGCCCGCTCTACGACGAGGCACGCGAAACGGCGCGCCGGCTCGATGCCGACCGCGCGCAAGGAATTTCGCTCGGCCCTTTGGCCGGCGTGCCGATCACGATCAAAGAGTCGTTCGAGATCCTCGGCACCGCTTCGACCATCGGCATGGCGCGGCGCAAGAATCGCCTCGCGACTTCCGAAGGCCCGGTCGTGCGGCAGCTGCGCGAAGCCGGCGCCGTGATCGTCGGCAAGACGAACGTGCCGCAAATGATGCTGAGCAACGACACCGACAACCGCGTGTACGGTCGCACGCCGCATCCTTTTCGCGAAGACCGCGGGCCGGGCGGCAGCAGCGGCGGCGAAGCTTCGGCCGTCGCGTCGCGATTCTCCGCGCTCGGTCTCGGCAGCGACCTGCTCGGCAGCATCCGTCAGCCGGCGCATGCGTGCGGCGTACATGGCTTCAAGCCGACGATGCCGCGCTACTCGATGATGGGAGGCGTGAATGCGCTCGGCGGTCTGGAAGCGATCATGGTTCAGCCGGGCCCGCTCGGCCGCCACGTCGGCGACCTGATCGCCTTTTTGGAAGTGTTGTCGAACGTCGATCCCGCCACGCACCACGACGTTCACCATCACGGGGGCGACCCGTTCGCCGTTCCCGCCGTTTGGCGCGATCCGCGGCAAGTCGAGATCCGGGGCTTGCGCGTCGGCGTGTGGGACGATGATCCGGTGTTCACTCCATCGCCCGGCATTCGGCGCGTCGTGCGCGAAGCGGCCGAGGCCTTGGCGCGCCTAGGCGCCGAAATCGTGCCGTTCGTTCCCGCCGAAACCGAAAACGTCTTACGGCTTTGCCTCGCGCTCATCTCCGCCAGCGGCAACCGCAACGTGCGGCGCTTGCTCGACGGCGAGCGGCCGATTCCCAACGTGGCCCGCACGCTCCGTGTCTGGGGAATGCCGGGCTGGCAACGCAAAATGGTGTCGGGCTACTACGATGCCATCGGCGAGACTTGGCGCGCGAAGCTCGTGCGCTGGTGCCGCGCCGGGAGCGCTTCCGACTATTGGGATCTCGTGCAAGAGCGCAAGGAATACGTGCGCCGCGCGACCTTGGATCTGAACCAACGGAAGATCGACGTCGTACTCGCCCCTCCCAACGGCTTGCCGGCCCTGCTCCACGACACTACTTCCGAGGCCATTCCGGCCGGCGTTTTCGCTTACTTCCCAAACCTGCTGGGGCTCCCCTCCGGCACCGTGGCGGCCTCGCGCATTCGTGCGGGGGAAGAATCGACGCGAACCGACGCGAGGGAGTCGCTCGGTGCGACCGCGCGGCGGATCGAACTCGGCAGCGCAGGTCTTCCGATCGGCGTGCAAGTGGCCGCGAGACTCTGGCGCGACGACGTCTGCCTCGCCGTAATGGAAGCCCTCGAACGGCACTTCGCCGCACAGCCCGACTATCCGCTCGCCGTGAACAGTCGATAGCTTCGCGCGCGTGAGCGGCAGGGCGTTGCCCTCGCGTCCCTCGGATGTTAGGCTCGATAGCTGCAAAAATGCCCCCGTTCGGAACCTTCCCGTGTGGCCGAATTCGGTCGCTGCCCCGACGAGCTCCGTCGCGGCGAAACCCCGTTGGTTTGATTTCGAGTCGGTTTTTGCAACGTCTGCGAGACAGGGTCTCAAGAAGTCCCGTGTCTCCGGGTGTTCCGGTTCCGAGCAAAACGTACGTCGTAGCCCCTTATCGTTAGCGCGCCATGCACGATCTCATTCCGTTGTCGCAAGTCGCCGTCGGCCGGCGCGGAGAGATCGGGGCCGTGCTCGGGTTGCCCGACTCCGTCCATCGCTTGGAAGAGCTCGGCATTCGAGTCGGCGCGACGGTCGAAATGATTCAAACCGGCGCTCCCTGCATCATCAAGCTCGCCGAGCAACGGCTTTGCTTCCGGAGCGACGAGCTGTTCTCGGTTTTGGTGCGCACCGAGGAAGCGAAATGAGCCCTCTCTCGGAGTTGAAAATCGGCCAGAGCGCGCGAGTCGCGGCGGTCGCCGGGGTCGACGAGATCAGCATCCGTCTGCTCGAAATGGGGCTCACGCCGGGGGTCGAGATCAAGCTGCTCGGCGCTGCGCCGCTCGGCGATCCTTTGGAATTCGAACTCCGCGGCTATCGCTTGAGCATTCGCAAGAGCGAAGCGCTGCGAGTCTCCGTCCATCTTGTTTGAGTAAGCCATGCCGTCGATCGCTCCTACGAAAACCATCACGATCGCGCTCGTCGGCAATCCGAATACCGGTAAGTCGACTCTCTTCACGGCGCTCGCAGGGGTGCGGCAACACGTCGGCAACTATCCAGGCGTAACGGTCGAGAAGAAGATCGGCCGCATGACGCACGAGGGAACGTCGTTCACGCTGGTCGACTTGCCCGGCACGTACAGCCTCGCCCCGCGCTCGCCCGATGAAATGGTCGCGGTCGATCTTCTGCTCGGTCGCCAAGCCGAGAGCGCGCGACCGGACGCCGTCTTATGCGTGGTCGACGCCGGCAACATCGAGCGCAATCTGTATCTCGTCAGCCAAGCGCTCGAGCTCGGCCTGCCGACGGTCGTCGCCCTGAACATGATCGACGTCGCGCGCGAGCGCGGCACGACGATCGACGTGCCGCTCCTCTCGCGTCGGCTCGGCGTGCCGGTCGTCGAGTTGCAAGCCAACCGGGCGATCGGCATCGACCGGCTGAAGGGGACGCTGCTGGCGGCGAGCGCGGCCGCGCCGCCGACCGTCGAAAGTCCGTTTTCGGCGGAGTTCCGCGACGAAGTCCGCAAGCTCGAAAGCTTCCGCGGCCCCCACTCGCAGCTCGACGCCTTGCCGCGGTATCTCCTCGAACGGCTTTTGCTCGACACCTCGGGCTACCTCTCCGACACCATCGCACGGGAAGATTCCGCCGGCTTGAAGCAGGCGCTCGTCGAAGCCCGCGAGCGATTGGCGAAGGTCGGCCAACCGGTGCCGGCCGTGGAAGCGATGGCCCGCTACGGTTGGGTCGGCAAGCTATTGGAAGGGGTCGTGAAGCGCGACCCGGTTCGCCGCACGACGTTGTCGGATCGGATCGATCGTGTGCTGACCGATCGCGTTTTCGGCACCGCGTTCTTTGCGCTAATGATGGTCGTCGTGTTTCAGGCGGTCTTCACGTGGGCCGGCCCGTTGATGGGGCTGATCGAGTCTTGCGTGGGCCTCGTTGCTGACTTCGTCAAGCAGCGCATGGCCGAAGGAGCGCTACGGAGCTTGCTCGTCGACGGCATCATCGGCGGCGTCGGCGGCGTGATTATCTTTCTACCGCAGATCTTGATCCTCTTCTTATTCATCGGCATTTTGGAAGACTGCGGCTACATGGCCCGGGCCGCGTACCTGATGGATAAGCTGATGGTGCGCGTCGGCCTCAGCGGCAAGTCGTTTATTCCGTTGCTCTCGTCGTTCGCTTGTGCGATTCCCGGCGTCATGGCAACGCGCGTCATCGAGAACCGCCGCGACCGACTCACCACGATGCTGATCGCCCCGCTCATGAGTTGCAGCGCGCGCATCCCGGTCTATACGTTGCTGATCGCCGCGTTCATCCCGGCCCGAAGCTGGCTCGGCGGCTGGCTCGGGCAGCAAGGGCTTGTGATGTTCGCCATGTACTTGGTCGGCATCGTCGCGGCCGTGGCCGTGGCGTGGCTGCTCAAGCGGACGATGCTGCGCGGCCCGACTCCGCCGTTCGTCATGGAATTACCAAGCTATAAGATGCCTGCGCCGCTGACCGTCGTCTATCGGATGCTCGACCGGGGTTGGGCCTTCCTCAGCAACGCCGGAACGATCATCCTCGCGGTGTCGATCGTCGTGTGGGCCGCGCTCTACTACCCACACGATGCGGCCACGATCGAAGCCCCCTTTCAGGCGCAGAAGCAAGCAATCGAAAGCCGGATCGACTCGCAGCCCCAGGGCTCCGAGGAGCGCAAGGCGGCCGAAGAGGAATTGGCGGCACTCGAAAACCATATTCACGGCGCGTACCAACGCCAAAGCTATCTCGGTCGGGCCGGGCACACGATCGAGCCGCTCGTCCGTCCGCTCGGTTGGGACTGGCGCATCGGCTGCGCGGCGATCGCCTCGTTCCCGGCGCGCGAAGTGGTCGTCGCCACGCTCGGCATCATCTACGATCTCGGCGGCGACATCGACGTCGACGATCAAGAACAAAGCGGACGATTGCAGACGGCCCTCGCCGAGGCCACCTGGGACGGCACCGATCGCAAAGTGTTCAATCTCGCGACGGCCCTTTCGATCATGGTCTTCTTCGCCCTCTGCGCCCAATGCGCGGCGACGCTCGCGATCATCAAGCGCGAGACCAACTCCTGGCGCTGGCCGATTTTCACGTTCACCTACATGACCGGTTTGGCATACATAGCTGCGCTGATCACTTATCAAGTCACGATCCGACTCATCGCGTAGAATCATCGTCAGGGAATCTACGGAAATCACGACCGATGAACTTCGATCTGCAAGCTGTCGCGGCCCCGGCCATTGTATTCGTGGCCGTCGCCTATCTCGCGCGCGCGCTGTTTCGCAAATGGTTCGGCTCTTCGAAACCGGGGGCTAAAGCCGGCTGCGGGTCGTGTGGTTCTTGCCCCAGCGCCGATTCGGCCGGCCGCAGGGAGCCCGAGGTGGTCAACCTCGTATCGCTCTCGCTGGCACCGGGAGCCTCGACATCGAACCCGGCGACGATCTCGAAAAAGTAAGACTGTCGTAACCGTTACAACCGATACGAATAAAGGCTCGCCCTATTTCGGGGGTAAGCGTCGTCTCGGAGTTGCGAAATGCACGTCGGTTTGCGCCTCATCGCGATTTTAATCGCCTGCGGCGCGACGATGCGCGTAGCGGAGCAGTCATTGCCGGCAGCCGAGCCGCTTTCGCTGGAGCCACCCTCACTCGAACCGTTGCCGCTGGTGCCGCTGCCGGGTTCGACCGATGCGCGGTTCGCTTCGGCAGCGCAGCCGTTTGCCGAACAGCAACCGCCGGCCGCACCACCGATCTTCCGGCTCCCTGAAACCGAGGTCGTCGCCGAACCGCCGGATGCGTTCGCGGTGCCGCGCGTCGCCCAGGCCCCGACTCTGCAACAGCGGATCGATGCGATCGGCCGGGCGCAATCGTTGCTCGGCGAGATGGGGAGCGCGTCGGAAGGAATGGTCGGACAAGCGCAGCTGCAATATCGTCCGCTGCTCCGGCCGGGTGAAGTGTTCGAGACGATCCCGGGCGTGATCGTCACGCAGCACAGCGGCTCGGGCAAAGCGAACCAATGGTTCTTGCGCGGCTTCAATCTCGACCACGGCACCGACTTCTCGATCAAGGTCGACAACGTGCCGATCAACTTGCCGACGCATGCCCACGGCCAGGGCTATCTCGACGTCAACTTCTTGATCCCCGAGTTGATCTACTCGATGGAATATAAGAAGGGACCCTACTATGCCGAGCAGGGAGACTTCAGCTCCGCCGGCGGTGCCGAAGTGCGGATCATGGATCGGCTGCCGCAGAACATCGCCAAGGCGGGGATCGGTTCGTTCGGCTACTACCGCACGCTCTTCGCCGGCTCGTCCGACGCCGGTGCCGGCCACGCGCTCTATGCGTTCGAGTATCAGCACTACGACGGCCCGTGGGTCGTGCCGGAGCGATTCGGCAAATACAACGGGCTCTACAAATACACGCTCGGCGACGAAGACTTCGGCGCCAGCATCTCGACGCAAAACTATTACTCCCAGTGGACCTCGACCGACCAGATTCCGCTGCGCGCGGTTCGGTCGGGCCAACTTTCGCTCTTTGGAACGCTCAACCCGACCGACGGCGGAGTCACGTATCGCTCGATCAACAACGCGCAACTTTGGCACCGCTGGAGCGACACGTCGATCACGAAGGTCAACGCCTATGCGCAATACTACCAACTCGATCTCTACAACGACTTCACGTTCTATCTCGACGATCCGGTGAACGGCGACCAATTCGCGCAGCGCGATCGCCGGGCCATCTACGGCACGATGCTTTCCCATCAATGGGAGCGCGACGTGCTCGGCGCGCGCACGTCGACGACGATCGGCGCGCAGCTCCGCGACGACGACATTCCCCGCGTGGCACTCGATAAGACGGCGAACCGCGAGGTGCTTTCGACGACCCGCGACGACAAGGTGAACCAAGCCTCGCTCGGGCTCTACGCCAGCCGCACCCGTTGGTGGTTCGAGGACGTGCGTACGATCGTCGGGACGCGCGGCGACTTCTACAACTTCGATGTGAACAGCCGCACGATCGCAGAGAATTCCGGCTTCGTCGCCGCCGGCGTTTGGAGCCCGAAGGCTTCGATCGTCTTCGGGCCGTGGGACAAGAGCGAGTATTTCGTGAACTGGGGCCGTGGCTTCCACTCGAACGATGCCCGCGGCACGACGACGCGCATCGATCCGGCTTCGCTGACCGCGGTCGATCCGGTAACGCCGCTGGTGCGCTCGCAGGGCTATGAAGTCGGCTTCCGCAGCTCGAAGATCACGAACCTCAACACTTCGCTCGCCGTCTGGTATCTCGATCTCGGCAGCGAGTTGCTCTTCGTCGGCGATGCGGGGACGACGGAGCCGAGCCGCGCGAGCCGGCGCTACGGCGTCGAATGGGCGAATTACTATACGATCAACCCTTGGCTCCGCTACGACTTCGACATCGCCGACACCCACTCGCGCTTCGTCGGCGACGACCCGAGCGCCGCGGGCAACTACATTCCCGGCGCGATCGGGCTGACGCTCAACACGGGCCCGACCTTCACTGCGCAAAACGGGCTGTTCACTTCGCTCCGGCTCCGGCACTTCGGCCCCAGGCCGCTCACGGAAGACAACGGCGTACGCTCGAATAGCACGTCGCTGGTCGATCTCCGCGTCGGTCTACAGAAGAAGCGCTTTCAGTGCGGGATCGACGTCTTCAACTTGCTCGCCACGACGAACCACGACATCGACTACTACTACGCCTCACGCCTGCCGGGCGAACCGGCAGGCGGCGTGAACGACATCCACTTCCATCCCGTCGAGAAGACGGGCGTACGTGGCTGGGTGAACTTAGCGTGGTAAGATCCGACGCGCCCGCTACTTCGTCGGCGCCGCTTGGGCCGTCGTCGAGGGGCCGTTGATCTGAGCATAGGCCGCGATCTCGCCGACGACGTCGGAGCCGAGATCCGTCGAGATCTGGATCCGATAGTTCACGTTGCCCGGCTCGGAGCCGGCCGTGAAGACGATCGGCACGAGATGCACTTTCTTGGCGACGTCGCCGGTCTTGAACTCGAAGTTCTTATCCGAAGCGACGACTTCCGTGATCTTAAACGGCTGCTTCCCTTGCACGACGATTTGCTTCGTGACCTTTTGGCCCGGTTGCAACACGCCGAGAAACAGCGAGCTCGGACTCACGGTCAGCGAGGTTTCCAGCCGGCCTTCGACGCCGATCGGAAGTTCCGGAGCCGCGGCGTCCGAAGTTTGCAGCACGATCTGCTCGTTGAGATAGCCGCTCGGAGCGCCGGGCTTGAGCTGCACTTTGAGTTGATAGCGAACTTGACCGTTGGCGCGGCTGACCTCGACCGCTTCGGCTTCGAGAAACGAGCGGCCGCTCTTCACGCCGAGCACGCGCCAATCACTCCGGCCGGCATAGCTGAGCTCGAGCGTCCGCTCGGCCGATTGTCCGACGTCGAGCGTGTTGAAATCGACGAACGGCGGGTTCAGGATAATGTCTTGGCGAATGTAGCCGGCGACGTTCAATTGCACTTCGGCATAGAACGGCTTGTCGATGATCACGGTCAGCGTCGCGCTCCGCTGGCCGACGAATTGATCGGTGTTGAAGTGCGCGATGATCGCCGCTTCGCCGTAGGTCTTCACCGTCTCTTGCGAGACGCGCGGAGTCGTGCAACCGCAGCTCGTACGGACCGACGCGACATGCACGTCTTCCACGTACGGGTTCTTGAACTTGAAGTAGTGCTCGACCTTCGCGCTGCGCGCGACTTTCCCGAAGTCGTAACGTGTCTCGTCGAACATCTTCGTCGCCCAGTCTTCCGCACGGACAGGCGACTCGAAGCCCAGCCAACAACAGAACGCGAGCAGCGCAATGGGACGAAACACGGAAACCTCCACTAACTATCAAAAGGACAAAACGACGCAACAACAGGCGAGTTCAAGCATCCTGCTCGTTTTGCCCCGGGTGCCGTCCACAGGGGAAGAAAGCGGTGCGTCGACGTTTCCGATTCTCCGGCAGCGATGCCGGCAAATCGAAAACCAATGGGCGACGGGCGCGCTTTCTTCTACTCTCATCGGTATGAGAATTCTCGAACTCAAGTTGCCGCCTCGATGGCCGTGCATCGGGCACGCCGGTAATTATCACAATTACGTTTAGAAACGACAAAGGGAAACCGACCCGGTTCATCGGCTCAGCTTCGTTAGTAAGCAAGGTCTTTGAGACCCCTACCCCTTAACGGATGGCTCAACGCTTTCGGCGCTCTGCGAAAGACAGGCAAGCTGACTGCGTGAAATGTTTCACTGCTGCCATTTATCGGCTAACATAAGCGCCTACGCATCGCTTCGACCGGGCACGAAAGGACACTTACATGATTGGAATCGAACGGGCACTCAGCCACGGGCGTTTCTCGATAGCGACGGCCCTCTTGGTTGCCGTCGGGGGAATTTTCTGCGGCGGTTCAGTTGCCTCGGCCCAAGAGCCCGCCGGCGCAGGGGCGAAGAAGCCGGTCGCCACACCCAACCCGTTCGGCGATGTGAGCCAGGCTCGCAAGATCAATGCGTTTCAGACGACGCCCGGCGTCACGATCGATTGGATCAACACCGGCAAACCCCTCACGCCAGACCAGCTGCGCGGCAAGTTCGTGCTGCTCGACTTCTGGACTTACTGCTGTATCAACTGCATGCATATCTTGCCGGAGTTGAAGAAGCTTGAGCAAGCGTATCCCAACGAGCTCGTCGTCATCGGCGTTCACTCGGCGAAATTCGAAAACGAACGGGACTCGAAGAACATCACCGACGCGGTGCTGCGCTACGAGATCGAGCATCCGGTCGCCAACGACAACAAGATGGCGATCTGGAATGAGTTCGGCGTCAGCAGTTGGCCGTCGCTGGTCTTGATCGATCCCGATGGCAAGCTCGTCGCGCGCAGCAGCGGCGAGTTCACGTTCGAGCAGATCAACCCGATCATGTCGAAGGCGATCGCGCATTACACCGCGGCCGGCAAGATCGACCCGAAGCCGATTCTTTTCGAACGCGAAGCGAGCAAGGCCAAAGACACGCCGCTCCGCTTCCCGGGCAAAGTGCTGGCCGATGCCGCCGGCAAGCGCTTGTTCATTGCCGATAGCAACCACAATCGGATCGTCGTCACGTCGCTCGAAGGGAAATTGCTCGACGTGATCGGCTCCGGCGAAATCGGCTTTACCGAAGGAGATTTCGCGAAGTGCAGCTTCAACCATCCGCAAGGGATGGCGCTCGTCGGGCAGACGCTGTACGTTGCCGACACCGAGAACCACATGCTGCGCAAGGTCGATCTCGAAAAGAAGCTCGTCACGACGATCTCGGGCAATAGCGTGCAAGGGCGCAATCCGTTTCCCGGTTCCGACCCGAAGCATTTCACCGGCACGACCAAGCGCTTCGTCGGCAAGCCGAAGCTTACCGAACTGAACAGCCCTTGGGATCTGTGGGTGCATGGCAAAGACCTCTACATCGCGATGGCCGGCCCGCATCAGATCTGGAAGATGCCGCTCACCGAAACGGAGATCGGTCCGTTCGCCGGCAACGGACGAGAAGACATCGTCGACGGCCCGCACCTTCCCGATGTGCCGTATGCCGAAGGCGCATCGTCGTTCGCGCAGCCGAGCGGGTTGACGTCGGACGGGGTTTCCCTCTTCGTCGCCGATAGCGAAGGGAGCTCGATTCGCGGAGTTCCCTTCGACACCGAGAAGCCGGTGTACACGGTGATCGGCACATCGCAAATGCGCGACAGCCGGCTCTTCACGTTCGGCGATCGAGACGGCGATGTCGAAGTCGCGAAGCTGCAGCATCCGCTGGGAGTCGCTTATCACAACGGCGTGATCTACGTCGCCGACACGTACAACAATAAGATCAAAGCGGTCGACGCGAAGAACGGCTCTTCGAAGACCTTCGCCGGAAACGGCCAACCGGGCCTAGCCGACGCACCGGCGCAGTTCGACGAGCCGACCGGGATCTCGATCGCCGGCGATATCATTTACGTGGCTGATACGAACAACCACGCGATCCGCACGATCGACTTGAAAAACGGCAACAAGGTCGGAACCCTACAGATCGCCGAACTTACGCCGCCGCCGAAGCCGGCTGCCGTCCCTCCCAAACCGGCACCGAAGGCTCCGGCCTCCGCTTCGGGCGATAAGTAGGCCGGTAAGCGGGTCGGCATCCCGTTCGAGTAGAGAAACGCTTAGCGGCGCTCGATAAAAGAGCCAGCAGAAAGGGCCGGGGAGGCGCTTTGCCCTGCGGCCCCCCCGTTCGGCGATCGCGTTGCCGGCAACCCTCCGGTTTTCTCGCTCGGAAGGCTGCTTGCGGATTGCAAATTTCCGCCATGAAACACTAGAATAGCGGATTCTTCCCAGGCCGGCTCTCAAGCCAGTCTGGAGACAACGCTTGCGATCGTCGCGCTTCGGGCCGAGGGGCTGCTCCGTGGAGCATTCCGTTGGGTCGGCGGGATGCTATCGCCTGTCGGTATTGAGATACAACGTTCCGGCTTCCCTTGCATCCCGAATCTTCCCTTGCATCCCGAATCGGTTCCTGAGTTTCCCTTAGCCCTAAGTTTCGCTTCGCTTCATGTTCGACTCGCTCCAAAAAGGCCTGAATTCGGCTTTTAAGTCCTTGACCGGTAAGGCCAAGTTGACCGAGGGGAACATGCGCGACGGCCTTAAGCTCGTCGAACAGTCGCTGCTCGAAGCCGACGTCAACGTCACGGTCGTGCGCGACTTCATCGGCCGCGTGACGGAACAAGCCATCGGGGCGAAGGTCATCGAGTCGCTCCGCCCGACCGAGCAATTGGTCGGCATCGTGCATCAAGAGCTCATCAACTTGATGGGCCCGGTCGACCACTCTCTGCATCTGCGCGGCGACCTGACCATCTTGATGATGTGCGGCTTGCAAGGCTCCGGCAAGACGACTTCGTGCGGCAAGCTTGCCAAGATGCTCCTCGGGCGCGGCAAGAAGCCGATGCTCGTCGCCGCCGATCTTCAGCGCCCCGCCGCGATCGAGCAACTCAAGATTCTCGGCGCGCAGCTCGGCGTGCCGGTCTATAGCGAGCCCGGCCAACAAGACCCGGTGATCGTTTGCCAGAACGGCGTGAAGCAAGCGAAGCAGCTCGGCGCGCAAGTTCTGATTCTCGACACCGCCGGTCGGCTGCACATCGACGATGAGTTGATGGAGCAGCTCAAGCGGATCGATCGCCGCTGCGAGCCGGATCAGGTTTATCTCGTCGTCGACGGCATGACCGGCCAAGATGCCGTGAACAGCGCGAAAGCGTTTAACGAAGCGCTCGAGCTCGACGGCGTCATCATGACGAAGCTCGACGGCGACGCGCGCGGCGGTGCGGCGTTGTCCGTGAAAGCCGTGACCGGCGTGCCGCTCAAGTTCATGGGCACCGGCGAGCAACTCGACGCGCTCGAAGAGTTCCATCCCGATCGGATGGCCGGCCGCATTCTCGGCATGGGCGACATGCTGACGCTCATCGAAACGGCGCAGCAAAAAGTCGACCAAGACGAGATGGCGAAGCAAGAAGAACGCTTGCGCCAAGGGAAGTTCACGCTCGAAGACTTCCGCAAGATGCTCGAGCAAACGAAGAAGATGGGCTCGTTCAGCAAGTTGCTCGGCATGATTCCGGGCATGGGCCAAATCAAAGACATGATGGGCGATGCCGACGCCGAAGGAGATATGCGCCGCATCGGCGGCATCATCAACTCGATGACTCCCGACGAACGCCGCAACCCGACGAAGACGATCGACATGAGCCGTCGCCGCCGCATCGCGGCAGGTGCCGGAGTCGAGGCGTCGGAAGTCAGCGGCTTGATCAAGCAGTTCGACGGCATGGCGCAGCTCATGACGTCGATGGCGTCGATGGGCATGCGCGAGCGCATGAGCAAGATCAGCCAACTGCAACAAGGGGGCATGATGAACCCCGGCGCAGCCCTGGCGAAGGAAAAGGCAGGGACGGGCAAGCGCCTGACCGCCGAAGAACGTAAGAAGTTGCAGAAACAGCGTGAGAAAGAATTCCGCAAGCGCAAACGCGAATCGGAAAAATAAGCATCCGCACTCGGATGCCGATTCCCGTTTCGACACGCTTCGAAGACGAAACCAAGTGATGTGAACCGCTAGTTCGAAGGAGACGATTTCGTGGCAGTTAGGATTCGCATGAAAAAGATCGGACGCAAACACCGTCCTTTCTTCCGTATTTGTGCCGTCGATTCGCGCAGCCCGCGCGACGGTAAGGTCATCGAAGAGCTCGGCACCTACGATCCGAAAGTGCCGGACGTCGATGCCCGCGTGGTGATGAACCAAGAGCGTCTGACGTATTGGCTCGGCGTCGGCGCCAAGCCGAGCGAACACGTCGCCGTGTTCATCAAGAAGTACGGTCCGAAGGGGATTCGCCTCAAGGAACAGGAAGACGCTCGCGCTCGGCTAGCCATGCCGAAGATCGTCCCGCCGGCTCCCGAAGCGATCATCATCCCGAAGAAGGCCGAAGCTGCTCCGGCGGAAGAAGGTTCGGCGGATGCGCCGGCCGAAGCCTCGGAAGCCGCCGGTTAATTCCAACCGCTCGTAGCGATACGGGCGGGACGTTCGCCGGTGCCTAGCGAGTCGTCGTCATGCGTTTCGACATCCTGACTTTGTTCCCCGAGATCTTCTCGGGCTACGTCGGTCAGAGCTTGTTGAAGGCGGCGATCGACCGCGGCTTGGTGGATGTCAGAACGCACGACATACGAGTGTGGGCGGAAGGAAAACATAAGCATGTCGACGATCGGCCGTTCGGCGGCGGGCCCGGAATGGTGCTCATGCCGAAGCCGGTGGTCGACTGCGTCGAGGCGGTGCGGAGCGGCGATGCCGAACCGGGCCATCTCGTGATGCTTTCGCCGCAAGGTCGCAAGTTTACCCAACGAACGGCCGAAGAATTGGCGACGAAGAAGCGGGTCATCCTGCTTTGCGGTCGCTACGAAGGGTTCGACGAACGAATCAAGCTGGTCCTCAAGCCCGATGAAATCTCGGTCGGCGACTTCGTCCTCAACGGGGGCGAAGTCGCGGCGATGGTGATCATCGACGCTTGTATTCGCTTGATTCCGGAAGTGCTCGGAGACGAGAGAAGCAGCGCCGACGACTCGTTTTCCTCAGGCAACCGACTGCTGGAATTCGCACAATACACGAGACCGCGAGAGTTTCGCGGCCTCGCGGTGCCCGAGGTGCTGCTCAGCGGTAATCACGAGGCGATTGCTCGCTGGCGAAGAGAAGGAAGCCTCGAACGTACACGACAACGACGCGCCGACTTACTCGACGACCGCCCGCCAAGCGACGAACCGCTTCGCGACGCCGACGAGCATCAGGCCGACGATGAACTACGAAGGCCTTAATTAGTCCGCGCTCGAAACATACAATTTGTTCTAGATAGTTCCGCCGCCGACGAACCGCCGGCGAACTCCGCTTTGAAAGGAAAACGAATCATGTCGCAAAAAATTATCGCGCTGGTCGAAAAGAGCAGCCTCAAGGAAACGAAAGACATTCCGCAGTTCGAGGTCGGCGACACCGTCGACGTCCACACGCGCATTCTCGAAGGCGATAAGGAACGGATCCAAATCTTCAACGGTTTGGTCATCGCCACGGCCGGCCGCGGCCCAGGCGCCAACTTCACCGTTCGCCGCATCGTGCAAGGCGAAGGGGTCGAACGGAAGTTTCCTTTGCACTCGCCGAAGATCGCCAAGGTCGAAGTGAAGCGCTCCGGCATCACCCGCCGCGCCAAGCTCTACTACCTCCGCGATCGGGTCGGCAAGTCGACCCGCCTCCGCGAACGCTTCGTCGACATCACGGGCGGCGAGAAGAAGTAGTCTTCGGCCAAGCTAGTCTTAAGCGAAGCGGCGGGCGTGTCGTAAGGCACGTCCGTCGGATACCAAGCCGCGACGAAAGATCCCCGGCCTCGATTCGACGAGGTCGACGGATTCGGGAGGCGACTCTCCGTGTTCTGGCGATCTTGGTGGGAACGGCTTACGCGACTTTGGCGTCCGCGGCATACGCTTGGCCGCCGCGGCGAGGACGCCGCTGCGCAGTACTTGCGAGCGGCAGGCTGGAAGATCCTCGAACGGAGCCTCCGCTATCCGTGCGGCGAGTTGGATCTCGTCGCTCTCGACGGCGAGGCGATCGTGTTCGTCGAAGTGAAGACGCGCAGCTCGAAGCAGCGCGGCTTGCCGGCCGACGCGATTGACCGGAAGAAGCAGTCGCGCACGACGCTGGCCGCGCTCACCTATCTCAAAAGCCGGCAATTGCTCGATCGTCGCACGCGGTTCGACGTCGTCGCGATCCTCTGGTCGGCCGATACCGCGGAGCCGGAGATCAAGCACTATCGGGCCGCCTTCTCCGCCGCAGGCTCGCACGGCATGTTCTCTTAGCCGGGCCGGCTTCGGCTTCGGCAGAAGTTGCCTTAAGCGGCTCGCTATAAGCGGCATCATCGCTACGTTCGCGCGAGCGGCTCTCGGCGCATGAGCTAAGTTTGCCTGCGAGCGGATTTCCAAGCCGCTTCGCTTTCCGGTTTCAGGGGCAGGCTCAAGCATGTTGCGCGTCGAAGAATTCTCCGAGCTCAAGGCCATGCCGTCGCTGCGCGCCGTGTGGAACGAGTTGCTGAGCCGGACTCCGCGGGCGGACTTCTTTCGTTCCTACGATTGGCTCGAAACCTATCTGCGGCACTTCGGTGCAGGGCAACGCTTGCGGCTGCTCGTCGTTCGCGACGACACCACTCCTGCCGATGCCGGGCCGATCGGCATCGTGCCGCTGACCGTGCTCACCGAGCCCTCGAAGCTCGGCCCGTTGCGCATCCTGACTTATCCGGCCGCTTATTGGGGTTCGCATTACGGGCCGATCGGGCCGCAGCCGGAAAAATGCCTCGCCGCCGCGTTGGCGCACGTCGGCCGAACTCGGCGCGATTGGGATCTGCTCGATCTGCGCTTCGCACCCGACGCCGGCGACGACCCGGCCCGCACCTCGGCGACGATGGCCCGCTCGGGCTTTCGCGCGAGCCCGTCGCTCGTCGACCGAACTTCGTTCATCGATCTCCCGGACTCGTTCGACACCTACTTCGCCGGCCGCACGAAGAAATGGCAGGCGAACTATCGCCGGATGTTTCGCAACCTCGCGAAACTCGGCGACCTCCGTTGCGTGCGCTATCGTCCGCAAGGGGAAACGTTCGCCGACGACGGCCCGCGCTGGGATCTCTACGATACGTGCGAAGAGCTCGCTCGGCGCAGTTGGCAAGGAAGCTCGACCGACGGCACCACGCTCACGCACGCCCCGATTCGCCCGTACCTCCGCGAGATGCACGCCACGGCTTGTCGCGCCGGCGCGGCCGACCTCACGCTCCTTTACCTCGACGCCGCACCGCTCGCGTTTCTCTACGGCTACCATTACCGCGGCAGCATGTTCTGCCTCCGCACCGGCTTCGACGCGAGGCTCGCAGCCGACGGCGTCGGGTACGTCGTCTACATGCAGCTGATCGAAGATGCGATTCGCCGCGGCGATCGCCTCATCGACTTGGGCCCGGGCTCGCTCGAAGCGAAACGGCCGCTCCTCATGCGCACCGAACCGATCTACCGGCACCCGTATGCGAATCCGTTTTCGTTGCGCGGGCTCGCCTGGCGCGCGAAGAATGTGCTGCAGAGTCCCGGCGCGGCTACGTCAATTCATCAGCTTCACGAGCGCCGCTAAGCCGACCAGCGACAACACGATCGCCAAAATCAATTGCGGCAGCAGCGACGGAGCAGGCTTCGGCGGCGGCGTAAACGGACCCGGCTTACCGCAATGCGGACACTGCTTCGCTTCCGAGTTGACGTTGCCGCCGCATTCGCATTTAAGAATCATCTTTTCGCCGTCGTCGCTTGCTTCGTGAGGCGCGCCCCTCATCCGGCCTTCGGCCACCTTCTCCCGTCGGGAGAAGGATTTAGGCTTTGTCGTTAGAAGGGCCAGCTCTTTCCTAGGGCGTCTTTCTGCAACTGCGTCAGTTCTTTCATTCCCGTTCGGGCGAGCTTGAGCATTGCCGAAAGCTCCTGTTCGTCGAACACGGCGTGTTCGCCGGTTCCTTGTACTTCGACGAACTTTCCGGCACCGGTCATGACGACGTTCATGTCCACGTCGGCTTGCGAATCTTCGACGTAATCGAGATCGAGCACCGGCGCGCCGACGACGATGCCGACGCTCGCCGCCGCGACCGAATCCTTGAGCACGCGCCGCACCGTTTCGGCATCGGCGAAGCTACGCACGGCGTCGACCAGCGCGACGAACGCGCCGGTGATGCTTGCGGTGCGCGTGCCGCCGTCGGCTTCGAGCACGTCGCAATCGAGCGCGATGGTCCGTTCGCCGAGAGCCGTCATATCGACGACGGCCCGCAATGCGCGGCCGATCAAGCGCTGAATCTCGGTCGTACGCCCGTCGACCTTGCCGCCGCGCTCACGCTGCTTGCGCGGCGTCGTGCTGCCCGGCAGCATGTTATATTCGGCCGTGACCCAACCTTTCCCCTGCCCCTTCATCCACGGCGGCACCGATTGCTCGACGCTCGCCGTGCAGAGCACGGTCGTCCGGCCGGCCATAATGAGCACGCTGCCGGCCGCGGATCGGGTGTAGCGACGCTTGATTTTCAATTCACGCAATTGCGTGGGCTTCCGACCGTCGTGGCGCATGATGCTGTCGTCCTTCAGTAAATCAGCCGGAGGGCGTTAGCCCCCGGTTCGAGAGCGGGATCGATTGCGAGGCGTGCGTATTCGGAAACCGGACGCTAACGCGTTCCGGCTGATGTCAAGCTTGCGAGGCGAGCAACCAGGCCAAGACACCCTTTTGCACGTGCATCCGGTTGCCGGCCTGCTGCACGACGACGCTCGACTTCGCATCCATCACTTCATCGGTGACTTCTTCGCCCCGATTGGCGGGGAGACAGTGCATGAAGAGGGCGTCTATCGGCGCGAGCTTCATGAGCGCGCCGTTTACTTGATAGGCGGCGAACGCCGTCTTCCGCTGCTCCCGTTCGGCTTCTTGGCCCATGCTCGTCCAGACATCGGTATAAACCGCGGCGGCCCCTTTCACGGCGGCCTTGGGATCGTCGGTGAGCTGCAAGTCGAGCGTCGGGGTTTCGTCTTTCAACCGCTTCACGTCCGCTTCGGTGAACTGATACCCCTTCGGTGCCGCGCAAGCGAACGTGAGGCCGAGCTTGCCGCACCCTTCGGCCAAGCTGCTCGCCACGTTATTCGCATCGCCGACGTAAGCGACCTTGAGCCCCTTGAGCTTGCCGAAATGCTCGCGCACCGTATACAGATCGGCCAAGGCCTGGCACGGATGCGAGAGGTCGGTGAGGCCGTTGATGACGGGGCAACTGCTATGCGCCGCGAGATCGAGCACCTTCTGGTGCGTCTTCGCCCGGACGACGATCACATCGACGAACTCGCTGAGCACGCGGCCGAAATCGCCGATCGATTCGCGCGAGCCCCACCCGACCTCTTCGCCGAGAAACAAGCTGCCGCCGCCGAGGTGCGTCATGCCGGCTTCGAAACTGACGCGGGTCCGCAACGACGGCTTTTGAAACAGCAGCGCCATCACGCGGCCCGGCAGCAGCGGCTCGCGGATGCCGCGTTCGAACTTCGTTTTCAAGTCTTCCGTGATCGCGAAGATCCGCTCGATCTCGGCGCTCGTCAAATCATGCAGGGTGAAAAGATGTCGCATCTCAAAATTACCGATCACGAAAAGAAATGAATCCTCAGAGAGCTCGCATCGTCACCCGCCGCCGAAGCGCGGCAGCCGCGTCGTCAGCGAGCATGTTCCTTAATCACGTCGCACAGAACGTCGCACGCTTCCTCGGCCTGCGCGAGCGACAAGTTCATCGCCGGCAATAAGCGGATCACCGTGCCGTGCGTGCAGTTGATGAGCAGTTTTCGCTCCATGCAGGCCTTCACGAGCGGTGCTCCTTCGATCATCAACTCGATGCCGATCATCACGCCGAGCACTCGCACTTCCTTGATAAGCTCGCATTCGGCCTGCAAAGCGGTCATGCGGCGCTTGAACACTTCGCCGACTTTCTTCGCGGCTTCCAAAAGATTCTCTTGTTCGATCATCTCCAGCGCCGCGATGCCGGCTCGGGCCGCGATCGGGTTGCCGCCGTAGGTCGCGGCGTGCATTCCCGGTCGGAGGCTCGGAGCGATTTCTTTCGTCGTCATCAGCGCGCCGCCGGCGATCCCGCCGCAGAGGGCCTTAGCGAGCGTCATCACGTCGGGCACGACGTTGAAATGCTGATACGCGAACCAGTGCCCGGTTCGTCCGCAGCCCGACTGCACTTCGTCGAAGATGAGCAGAAGGTCGTGTTTGTTACAAAGCTCCCGCAGGCCTTTCAAGAAGCCGGGGGGCGGAATGTTGATTCCCCCTTCCCCTTGCACCGGCTCGATCATGATCGCGATCGTTTCGTTGTCGACGAGCTTCGCGACCGCTTCCAAGTCGCCGAACGGAGCGTAGGTGAAGCCCGCCAGTATCGGGCCGAGCCCATCGTGGTATTTCGGCTGAGCCGTCGCGGAGACGGAACCCATCGTCCGGCCGTGGAAGCCGTTTTCGAAGGTGATGATCTTGTAGCGTCCCTTGCCGTGCAGCCGGGCGAGCTTGATCGCGGCCTCGTTGGCTTCGGCCCCGGAGTTGCAAAAGAAGGCCTGTCCGCCGAAGCTCCGGTCGCTCAATGCTTTGGCCCACAGGCCTTGCGCCTCGGTATACCAAGTGTTAGGCACGTGGATCAGCGTGGCGACTTGTTCCTGCACGGCGCGCACGATCGGCTCTGGGCAGTGCCCGAGGAGGTTGCAGCCCCAGCCCGGAAACAGATCGAGATACTTGTTGCCTTCGGCGTCCCACACATAGGAGCCTTCGCCGCGCACGAGGCAGACGGGGTAGCGGCCGTAGTTCGGCACCACGTATTGCTTGAACAGTTCGACGGTCTCGGCGGACCCCATCACGGCTGTGCTCACGGCCTTCTCCTTAGCAAAAACATGCGAACGGCGCCCCACGCGGCAACCAACTCGGGTTCGCAAACGGGCTCGGCGAAAAACTCGCAAACCGTTACGATACCCCCGCACCTCAGCGGGTTCACCCCGGATAGATTTCGGTCCCGACTCCGCGACTCGTAAAGATTTCCAAGAGCAACGAATGCCGCTCTCGACCATCGATGATGTGAACCTTGCGAATCCCTTTTTCGATCGGCTCGATGCAGGCCTGCAATTTCGGAATCATGCCGGCATCGACGACCCCCGTGTCGATCAGCTTTTGCGCTTCGCCGACCGTGAGCGAGCGAATGACCGTGTTCGGGTCGTTCTTGTCTAGGCGGACGCCGTTGATATCGCTGAGAAAGACAAGCTTTTCGGCCCCCATCGCCACGGCGACGGCGGTCGCCGCGGTGTCGGCATTGACGTTGTATTTCTGGCCGAGCTCGTCGATGCACATCGACGGAATCACGGGCAAGATTCGGCCGACGCAGAAGTTTTCGATCGTCGAACGATCGACGCTCGTCACTTCGCCGACGAAGCCGAGGTCGAGCGGCTTGCCGTCGGGCCCCGGCAATGAGAGCTTGCGTCCGTAGAGAACGTTCATCGCGCGGCGAAAGTTGAGCGGTGCTGCCCGGCCGCCGAGTTCTTCCATCCGCTTGGCGATCGACTCGCTGGTATCGATCGCGAGCGAGCGCTCGACGATCTCGAGCACGGCTGCGTCGGTGTAGCGTCGGCCTTGCACCCAGCGCGGGGTGAGGCCGGCCTTTTCCATCTCGCGGCTGATGGAAGCGCCGCCGCCGTGGACGATGACCGGCCGCATGCCGACCGTTTCCATGAAGAGAATATCGAGCAGCAGATGCCGCAGCGCGTTGATGTCTTCCATGACGCTCCCGCCGAGCTTGATCACGGTGACCTTATCGCGAAACTTGCGAATCCACTCACAAGCTTCGATCAGGACGTCGGCCTTCTGTACGGCAGTGTCCAACAGCGCGCTCCCAAAAACTTCGAAACAGGCCTTTGAAATTCGATCGGTTCGTGCCTCAAGTCGCCGCGGATCAATGGGCGAACCCGACTGACGTCGAATCCCGACCGAGACCGACTCAGCGAGCGAGGCAACGATGAAGGAAACCGAGTATTTTACGATGCCCCGGGGGGGTGTCAACGCCGGCTCGACCACGGATCGGCCCCCCTCCGGCGAGACGTTAGCGCCGTGTGAGCGCGAATTAAGCACTCTGCCCCGCAAGCGGAGCCGGTTCCTTGTCACGATGATCGCGTGAGCGGACGGCGCTCCGGATCGGCCGAGCGTGGCCGCTGCCGAGCGTTTGCCTTATGATGTCCGTGGCGGACGATCGATCGGCGGCGGGCCGGCGAGCCGATGCCACCACAAAACCTTCGGCTTTTTTCATGTGCGATTTCCGCAGCTTTTCGGCGTTCGCCTTCGCGGCGGTCCTGGCGCTTGCGCCGAACATCGCCGGCGCGGCCGAAGCGCCCGAGCAGCAGCCGCGCCCTGAGCTCCAGTCGCGCATCGAGGCGCTCGTCGCGAAGCTTTCCAGCGACGATTTCTCGGTCCGTAACGAAGCGCTCCGCAAGCTCGAAGCCCTCGCGGCAGACCGTGCCTCGTCCGCTCAAGTTCGGCGTGCGATCGAAGGCCGGCTGGCTGCGAAGCCGGTCGATTGGGAAGCTCGTGCATTGTTGGAAAGCGTGCGCCGCCGGCTGCCGGAAGCCGCTCAAGCTGTGAAACCAAACGACCTTGCCACGCCCGAGGCGATCGACGCGATCTTTCAAGATTTGGAATCGAATCGGTTCGCCGATCGCGAGCAAGCGGCCGAACGTTTGAAGCCGGCCGCCGTGCATCCGGCGACATGCGGCCTCGTCATGCTGCGAATCAAGAAACGGTTCGACAACCCTTCGCTGGACTTGGAATCGGTTCGTCGCTTGGCGCCCTTGTGGTCGGACTCCTGGGGGACTTGGCTCCTGTCTGCCACGGAGACGACGGCGAAAGCGCCGGCCGGGGAGGCGCTGGGAACCGCCCCGATGCAAATCACGGACAAGCAGATCGCTGACAAGATTACTGATAAGCAAATTACAGAGCAGGTCGATCGCCTCATCGTCTCTTCGCCGCCGAACCAGCCGACGGCCCATCCGCTATTGGCCCCCTCTGCCGCGGCCGAGCGCGAGCTGCTGTATTATCTGGCTCGCGAAGATGTGTCGCCGCGCGTCTGCGCCGCGTTGGAACAACGCTTGAAACAAGCGGCGGCGCAAGGTTTGGGTCCCGAGGCGTTCGATCGTTTGCAGCGGGTTTTCGATTGGAGCCGGCCGGCGATGGTGGCCGAGTATTGGCAGATGGGAGAACAGAAGTCGATGCAGCATTTGCTGATCGGCGTCCCCAACCAGCCGGCAGGCGCGCTCAATGCGAGCTTGTTCGATCGGTGCGATGAGAAATTCGCCCATTGCGTCAGCGGCAACTCGCTGTCGCCCGGCGACTGGCCCGTCGGCATCTTCTTTCCGCATCCGTCCGCGATGCAGGGAGACGCGCAGTTCCACTTAAAGAACTTGCCGACCCCGCGCCGTCGCTTGGCGTACGAATACGAGGTGCCCACGGCCATGTCGCGCGAGAAGCAACTCACGATCGACACCGCCCGACGTAAGCAAATCTCGCGACGGACTTGCGCCCACTGGGTCGAAGCGAAGCGCGAACTCACGGATCGTGAGGTCGACATGTTGGAGCAACTCGATCCCGACGAGGTCTCGCGATTCGTCGGCCCTTATTTGCAAGGGGTGCCCGATCGTCGCTTGGAAAACGGTTCGCCGACGGCGTTCGGCAACGGCAGCGCGCATGGCAACCTCTGCTATAAGCTCTCCCTGATCGGCACGGCCGAGGCGGGCCCGGCACTCATCGGGGCCATCGAGAAGCGCCGCGTCTTAGAGCCGACCACCGCGACACCCTATCGGATGGATTGGATCTGCTTGTTCGTATTGGGCGAGCGCGTCGGCTGGCCGGGCCTCGACGATTGGCTCGTCGCGCAGCTCGATCGCACCGACGCGATCAGCATCCGCGAGCCGTCGGTTGCCGATGTCGGCGCGAGTGCCGCCGCCTTACTCGTGCAGCGACATGGCCGAACCCCGTCGGAATTCGGGCTAGAGCGGCAAATGTTCGCCGAGTTGATCGACCTGGAGAACCCTGGTTTTCGCTTTAGCAAGCCGGAAGGCCGCGCCGACGTGAAGAAATGGTGGTTGCAGACGAAAGAAGCCGAAAGAAAAGTCGCCCCCTAGCGTATCTCGCGGCAATTTCGTCTCGTCTAGGGCCGAATTCGGTTTGACGTAAATCCGCCGGATGGTTGTAATAACGCAGTCGTTCGATTTTTCGTTGGGTAGACGCAAAATCGACTGGCGCAGGTGCGATGCCGTGTGGGCTCGGTCGGATTCGACCAAGCCGGCGGGATCGCGCTGCGGCGATAGAGCGGCGAGCGCTGGGTAGGCCTTGCCGTTCTGGTTGTAGAAGCTTGGGAACTGTTTCACTTCGCAGAGTTCGATTCGGCAGCGTGCTTGCGCGCACTGCCCGACACGACTGCGATCAGGGTGCGCACTCATGGTACGATCGGGTTTGCCCGCATCTCGGCTTGCGCCGAAAGTGTGGCCGGCTGCGACGATCCTCTTCGCAGGACCGCTGGGATCCGGCGTCGGCATTGCCGCCGATATCCTGGCCGACGTTGCGCGCTTGAGCCACCGCACGGTTGCTCGCCGCCGCAACTTCACGCACCTCGCTCACTCGTCGACGGCGATTGCTTCGTCGACCCCGGCGAAAGTCGGCGTCTTGCAACTCGTCTCTTACGGCGATGCGACGCACGCAGCCGATGCCGGCGTGATCGATCTCGCGATCGCCTGGGACCACGCTTCCGCCGCCGCATTGCGAGCCGCGGGGGTCGAAGCCGGCGAATGGATCGTCGTCGATTCGACTTCGCCGCGCGATTCGGAAGTCCCGACTTGGCGGCGCGATCTGCTCACTGATTCTGCACTCCCCAACTCTACAACTTCGACCGCCGAACCGATTCATCCGTCGGCGTCGTCGACTGGGCTGCAACGCACGGCCCGAGCGCTCAAGTTGCTCAGCCGTCGCACGCCGTTCACGCGCGAACTTTGGCAACGGGTTCTCAAGCTGCACGCCCCCGCACGGCGACGACGGGCCGCAACGGCCTGATTCTCGAACGCTCTAATTCGCGACAGAGAGCGAATCCGAACACGCCCTACGTGCGGCTCGCGTTCCATTGGCCCGACAAGTCGGCCGAGCCATGCTTGCGATACCAATCGCAGAACGCACGTACGCCGTCGTCGAACGAGGTCTTCGGCGCGTAGTTCAACAAACGTTTGGCCTTCGATAAGTCGGCGTGCGTGACCGGCATTTCTCCCTCTTTCGCCGGCAGGCGATGAATCGCGGCCGCGCGGCCGAGCGTTCGTTCCAGCGTCGCGATCACTTCGCGCATCGCGATCGGCTCGTCGTGGCCGAGGTTGATCGCTTCGCCAAGGCAGCCGTCGGCGGTGAGTATCGCTTCCAGGCCGTCGCAGAGATCGTCGATGTAGGTGAAGTCGCGACGAATCGAACCGTCGCCGAACAGCGGCACCGGCCGATCGTGCAGAATCGCCTCGGTGAAGATCGACAGCGCCAGGTCGGGTCGCAAGCGCGGCCCATACACGCTGAACGGCCGCACGATGACGACCGGCACTTGATACAAGTCGTGATAGGTGAGGCCGAACGTTTCCGCGGCCCGTTTGCTTGCGCCGTAGGGGCTCAGCGGCACTCCGAGCGGGGCGTCTTCCTGAAACGGCGCCACGGCGTTTCGGCCGTAAACCGTCGACGACGACGCGAGCACGAACCGCCGCACCGGATGTTTGCGTGCCGCCTCCAAAAGAGCGAGCGTGCCGCCGACGTTGTGCTGCTGATAAGGAAACGGATTCGCCAAGCTATAGCGTACGCCGGCATACGCGCCGAGATGCACGACGAACTCCACCTGCTCCTCGGCGAACAAGCGCTCCATCCTCGGGGCATCGCAAAACGAAGTCTCGACCATCCGCACGCGCGGCTCGGCGGCGAAGCCCAAGGTGTTCGTGCGCTTCAGCGCCGGCTCGTAGTAGTCGTTGTAGTCGTCGAGGCAGATCAGGCGCGCTTCCGGCCGGCGCAACAGTCGTTCGATGAGCCGACTGCCGATGAAACCGGCACCGCCGGTGATGAGAACGTTCATGCCGAGTC
Source organism: Planctomycetia bacterium (assembly GCA_021413845.1). Lineage (NCBI taxonomy): Bacteria > Pseudomonadati > Planctomycetota > Planctomycetia > Planctomycetia bacterium. Next base: position 54,797 of record JAIOPP010000148.1, read on the forward strand.
GCTCCTTCCGCACGTCGCGAGCGAAGAGATGATTAGATGCCGAGCCAGTTTTTCACCGACAAGCGAGCGATGATCCAGACGGCTCGATAGGCTTCGCCCATGTGGATCTTGCTTTGACCTCGCACGCGATCGACGAACATGATCGGCGTCTCGACGAAGCGACACCCGAGTTGCTTGAGACGCCAGAGCATCTCTTCTTGAAAAGAATATCCGGTCGAATAGAAGCGATCGAAATCGATCAGCGCCAACTTCGAAACCCGATAACAACGATATCCTCCGCTCGTATCGCGAGGCTTAAGCCACAACAGCCAGCGTGCATAAAGGTTGACCCCGTGGCTCATCAAGCGCCGCTTCAGCGGCCAGTTTTCGACTCCGCCGCCCGGAATATAACGGGAGCCGATCGCCGTATCGACTTGGGGAGCCCCCGGCGGCTCCATTGCGCGAATCAACTCCGGCAAGTAGCGCGGATGATGACTAAAGTCGGCATCCATGTTGAGCACGTAGCGATACCCCTGCTCGATCGCATATTTCATTCCCGCGATCACGGCCGTTCCCAGCCCCAACTTGCCCGAGCGATGCAAGGCATGCACGCGTGGGTCGCGGGCAGCAAGTTCGTCGACCCAGCGACCGGTTCCGTCCGGCGAGTTGTCGTCGATCACCAGCAAGTGCGCCTCGGGCGCGTAGCGAAAGATCTCCTCGACCAGCGTCGGCAGGTTTTCGATTTCGTTATACGTCGCGGTGATGATCAGGGTCTTATCGGCGTTCGACATCGGCAAACGTACGGGGTGAGTTGAAGGCGATCTGCGCAGCATTTCGGCGGAGCGGCGAAAGCGAAACTCTAGTCGAACCGCTGTGAATCGTAAACCCGGCTTGCCGCCCTTGCGATAGCTGCGCGGCTCGTCCAGTAGCGTCGACTGGTGGGGCTCGCGCAAAGGGCTATACTGTCGGTTTCCTTCTCCTTGCCCCGCCGCGGTCCCCATGCCATCGCCCGACGACGTCTCTACGGCGCTGGAACGTCGCGAGCCGGAATCTTCTACTTTCGGGCGACCGTTTTGGTTCAGCTACGCCTCTAACTTCTCACAGATGGTGGGGGTGAGCCTGCTGTTCGTCTACGCCGATTTCGTGACGCTGCTCGGGGGCAGCCCGTGGGATCTCGGGCTGATCGTCGGCATCGGCATGGTCGGCAGTATCGTGATGAGATTCGCGCAAGGAGTCGGCATCGATCGCTTCGGACCGCGACGCATTTGGCTGATGTCGACGTTTCTCTACATCGTCAGTTGCTGCGGACATTTGGCGATGCGCAACGTCGACACGCCGTGGATCTATCTGCTGCGCATCGTGTATCAATCGAGCATCGCGGGCATCTTCGGCGCATCGATCACTTACGTCTCCGGGCGAACCGCCGTGGCGCGCATGGCCGAGGCCATCGGCACGCTCGGCACTTCCGGTTTCATCGGCATGATGTGCGGCACGGCGCTTTGCCGGTTCATCGTCGGCGATGGCTTTGCCGACCGCTTGGAGTTCGAGCGCCTCTTTCTTTCGGCCGCCGCATTTTCCGGACTGGCATTGTTCTTCGCGCAACTTGCGACGCGCGGCACCGTGGTGAAGACACCGACGCGACGCGGCCCGCCGCTGTGGTGGCTCCTGCGGCGGTACAACCCGGGACTCATCTTAGTGATGAGCGTGGCGACCGGCATCGGCTTGAACTTGCCGACCGTGTTTCTGCAACCCTACATGGAGCAACTTCATCTCGGCGGCGGCTTGATGTTTTTCTTCAACACCTATCCGCCGATCGCGTTCATCGCTCGGATGCTGCTGCGGCGCGTGCCCGACCGGCTCGGCATTCGCCCGATGCTGGCGATCGGAATCGTCTCGCTCGTGATCGGCCTGATGACGCTGCTGATCGTGCAAAGAGAATGGCACTTGCTTCTTCCTGCGCTGTTCATGGGGCTCGCGCATGCTTGCCTCTTTCCGGCCGTCGTCGCCGGCGGAAGCGGGGCGTTTCCCGGCCGGTGGCGCGGCACAGGCACGACCTTGGTGCTCGCGATGTTCGACGTCGGCACGCTTATCGGAGCACCGCTGGCAGGCGGAATCCTGACGATCGCCGCGCGCAGCGGCTGGCCGAACTACGGCACTTTGCTACCGACGATGAGCGCGCTGCTCGCCACGGCGGGCCTCGTATACTTTACGTTCTCGAAAGCGAAGCTGACGCGACGAACTTGACCGCGGTTGCACGATTCGACTTTACGCGTTGATCGCCAAGCTCCGTCCGCTGCGCCAATGCTTGAAGCCTTTGATGAGCAACGGCAAGATCGACAGAAACACGACGACGATCACGACCTTGTCGACGTGCTTCGCGATCTCGAATTGCGGCCCGAAGATTTGCCGCAAGAGCGGGTCGAGCATATATCCGACCATCAGCATGCTCATGATCCAGCCGATGCCGCCGAGCACGTTGAAAAAGAGAAACGTGCGGTACTCCATCTTCGCCGCTCCGGCCACGACCGGCACGAACGTACGGATGAGCGGAATGAAGCGGGCGATGATAATCGTCTTGCCGCCGTGCCGTTCGTAGTAGGCCTTGGCGGCCAGCAAATGGTCTCGTTTGAAAAACCGGCTCGAAGGCCGGTTGAAGATCGCGGGCCCGGCTTTGGCTCCGATCGCATAGCCGATCGTGTCGCCGATGATGGCCGACGCGCACAGCGAAGCCGTGAGGGGCAAGATCGGCCAATCGGCGCTCCGCGCGACGAGGCCCGTCACGACGAGTAGCGAATCGCCCGGCAACAAGAAACCGATCAACAAACCGGTCTCGGTGAAGACGATCAGGTTCACCGCGACGAACGCGGCCCACATCACGCCCGGCTGCTTGAGCGCTTCGACGTAAACTTCGGGATGCTTCAAATTGCGCGGATCGGCGAACGTGACGATCAGTGCCCAGATTTGGTTGAAAAAGTCTTCCATGGTCGATCTCAAGAATAACTGGTAATCAGTAGCCCGTGCCCCGACGGGCGGACGTCGCCGAAAGTCTAACTGCCGGGCCGAAACGTCGGTAGTCGAGTATGCGCGGCGGGCAGTAGAATATGCCCGCGAATGCCGCCGTGGTTCGCCCGTTCGCTGCCGGTTCCTTCTCTGATTTTCGAGGCTCTGATGACGGAAAAAAATCCCGGCGATCGGCGGATGCCGCTCCACACGAAGATTCTCATCGGGCTGGCTATCGGTGCCGCGCTCGGCCTCTTCGCCAACTACATCGCATCCGTTTATCCGGATCCGCCGGCCGTACAGGCCGATCCGCCGAACGTCGAGAAGGCACAGGCCGATCGACGGAACGCCGACAAGGGACGGTTCAGCGTTCCTAAGTTCGTCAAGAATGTCGCCGAAGATTGGGCGAAGCCGATCGGTCGCGTGTTTCTCCGGCTCGTCATCATGGTCGTCGTGCCGTTGGTGTTTTCCGCACTCGTGCTCGGCATCCTCGAGCTCGGCGATATTCGCCAACTCGGCCGGGTCGGGCTCAAGACGCTCGGCTACACGATGATCTTGTCGTTTATGAGCGTGTTCATCGGCGTCGGGCTGGTGAATCTGATTCGCCCCGGTGCGAGCCTGAGCCCGGAGCAGCAAGAAAAACTGACGGCCCCCTACGCAGCCGCCGCAGGCGATGCCGAAGCGAAGGCCGCGAAGAGCAAGGCGCTCAAAGACACGCTGCTCGACATGCTGCCCGAGAACCCGCTGCAAGAGATGGTCGGCGCGATCGACGGCTCGAGCCCTGGCAACGGCATGCTGGCCGTGATGATCTTTGCGTTGATCATCGGCGGGGCACTCACCGTCACACCGGAGCGCACGGGCGTGTTGATTCAACTGCTGCAAGGCTTGTTCGATGTCTGCATGACGGTCATCTCGTTCGCGATGCGTCTGGCGCCGTTTTGCGTCGGGTGCCTCGTGTTTGCGATCACGGCCACGATCGGATTCGACGCCGTGGCGATGCTCATCCGCTTCGTCGTCACGGTCGTGCTCGGGCTCGCGCTGCAAATGTTCGTCGTCTATTCGGTCATGCTGATCGTCGTCGCGCGCATTCCCCCGAAGCAATTTTTCCGTCAGACGTCGGAAGCGATCTTCACGGCGTTCGGCACCAGCAGTTCCAACGCCACGCTACCGACTTCGCTGCGCGTGGCGCGCGAAGAATTGAAACTCCGGCCCGATGTTTCGCAGTTCGTCCTCACGGTCGGCTCGATGGCGAATCAGAACGGCACGGCGTTGTTCGAAGGAACCGTGGTGTTGTTCTTGGCGCAAGTCTTCGGCGTGGAGCTCACGCTGATCCAGCAAGTGACGGTCGTGATGATGTCCGTCTTGGCAGGCATCGGCACGGCCGGCGTTCCCGGCGGTTCGATTCCGATGATCATCATCGTGTTGAAAAGCGTCGGAGTGCCGGGCGAAGGGATCGGCATCATCCTCGGCGTCGACCGCATCCTCGATATGTGCCGCACGACGCTCAACGTCACGGGCGACTTGGTGCTCGCGGCCTGCGTGTCGCGCAGCGAAGATCGGCGATTAGGTCAGCCAATACCGGAAACCGCGCAAGGCTAACCAGCCATTAGCCGGAACGCGTTAGCGTCCGGTCCGAGAACCGTTATCACGCGCACCGCGATCGGAGCAGAGAACCGGGGGCTAACGCCCTGCGGCTAATGCCGAACCGTTGCCGGATCGCTAGACCGCCTTCTCGGGCTCTTCTTCTATCATCCCGCCGGCGAGCGAGCGGCCGTAGCGCGTGACTGCCGAGCGAACTTCCGCCGCGGCCGTGGCGGCAACGTCCCACCCTTGCGTCTCGATGTGAATTCCTTCGAGCTGCTTATAGGTGGCGAAGAAGTGCTCGACTTCGCGCAGGTAATGGCCCGCCACGTCTTCGAGATTCTTGTACTCGGCGAAGAGCGGGTCGGTATGCGGCACGCCGAGAACTTTGAAGTCGTTGAGGCCCCGATCTTTCATGCGGAACAAGCCCACGACGCGGGCCTGAATCAAACATCCGCTAAAGGTCGGCTCGTTGACCATCACGAGAATGTCGAGCGCGTCGCCGTCTTCGGCGAGCGTTTGCGGAATGAAACCGTAGTCGCCCGGGTAGTGGCTCGAAGAATAGAGGAACCGATCGAGCCGAATCAGCCCGGTTTCCTTATCGACTTCGAACTTGCTGCGGCGCCCCTTCGGAATCTCGACGATCGCGTTGACGACCGAAGGAATGTTCGTCCCGGGCGGAACGTTCATATACTGGTTGCGCAGCGTCATGAAAGTCGAACCTTAAAAATAATCCACGAAGAGACGTCGAATCGTCGGCCCTTCTTATAGCTTGCCGACCGCCGGACGGGGAAGGGGAGCGACGAAAAACTCCCTCGCTGCAGTGAATCGATCACGGGCAATTGCTTTAGAACGGCCACACCAGCGGCGCGATCAACACGGTGATGATGCCGATCAGAATATCGAGCGGAACGCCGATCTTCACGTAGTCGCTGAACTTATAACCGCCGGGACCATAAACCATCAGATTCGTCTGATACCCGATCGGGGTGGCAAAACCGGCCGACGCTGCCATCATCACGGCGATGACGAACGGAAAGTGATTGACACCCAATTCTTCGGCCGCACCGACCCCCAAGGGAAACATGAGCGCGGCGGCGGCGTTGTTCGTAACGGCTTCGGTGACCAGCACCGTGCCGAGATAAATCATGGCGAGCGTCCCCCACGGATTGCCCGCGGCGAGCGACGTGATCGCTTGCGCGATTCCGGTCGCCGCGCCGGTTATTTCCAGCGCATGGCTGATCGCCAGCGAAGCCGAGATGGCGAGCAGCACGTCGGAGTTGAGATATTTCTTCGCGGCTTCCACGGTCGTGCAGCGGGTCAGAATCATCAGCGCGGCGGCGACCACCGCGGCTTGCAACATCGGCAACAGACCGAACCCGGCCAAGATGATCATGACGACTAGAATCGCGAGCGCAACGCCGGCCCGTTCGTAGCTGCGCGGCTGCGAATCTTGCAGCTGGCTGACGAGGAAGAAGTCGCGGCTGTTACGGTGCGTGGCGACGAAGGAAGGATGGGCTTCGAGCAGCAACGTGTCGCCGGTCGTCATCTGAATGTCGCCGATCTTGCCCGGCAAACGCTCGCCGTTGCGGGCCACGGCCAGCACGACGGCGTTGTAGTGCGACCGAAAACGAGCGTCTCGAATGGTCTGCCCGACGAGCGAGCAGGTGTTCGAGACGACCGCTTCGATGAGGCAGCGCTGCGAACGGGGCTCGCGAAGCTTGAAGACTTGATCGGTCGCCGGCTTCAAGCCGCGCGTCCGTTGCAGGTCGACCACGGAATCGACGACACCGACGAACACCAACCGGTCGTTGCGGCGAAGGCGTTCTTCGGGCGAAACCGCCGGCAGCACCATCCCGTCGCGGTCGATCTCGGCGAGGTAAACCCCCGGCAGATGCCGCAGGCCGGCTTCTTCGATCGTCTTCCCGACCATCGGGCTCGACTCTTCCACCAGCATCTCGACCGTGTACTGCCGCGGATCGTCCATCCGGCTCAGCGCCGGGCTCCGGTCGGGCAACAGCCGCCGGCTGACGAGAATCACGAACGCGCAGCCGGCCAGGGTGGCGGGAATGCCGACCCAGGAGATGTCGAACATCCGGAGCGATTGGCCGTAGAACCGCTGCTCGTACAAACCGCTCACGATCAGGTTGGTGCTCGTGCCGATGAGCGAGCAGGTGCCGCCGAGAATCGCGGCGTAGCTGAGCGGAAGCATCAGCTTCGAGACCGGCACGCGGTTCTTCTTCGCCCAATCGTTGACGATCGGGATGAGCATCGCCACCAACGGCGTGTTGTTGATGAACGCCGAGATCGCGGCCGTCGGCAGCATGAGCCGGGCGACGGCCATGGTCTGTGTCTTCGGGCTTCCCAAAACCTTGCCGGCAAGAAAATCGATGGCCCCGGTTTCCGTCACCCCTGCGCCGACGAGATAGAGGACGGCAACCGTGACCATTCCCTCGTTCGAGAGCCCCGCCAGCGCCTTCTCGACCGGCAAGATTCCGGCTCCCAGCAACAGCGCCACGGCCCCCCACATGATCGCCGCCGGCGACGACTTCCCCCAGGCGAGCAGCCCGAGCGTGAGGATCAACACAGCGACGGTGTACCAAGCTTGCCAACCCATGCCGACGGCCCCCGAGCGATCACGACCAAGTTACTGATGATTTGCAGAGTCATGGTCATACCCGGGCGAAACGATCTTGCAAACAGAACCCTAATTTTCAACTCCACGAGACAGGACACGTTGCGAACGGGAAAAATCGCGTGCTTAAAAACAGGGCACACTCCAAAATCACCTACCCAGGCAGCCGTGCCCGCTTTCAATGCAAGCAGGTCGCAATGCTGTAAGTGCTATCACAGACAAGACTTTCGTTACTGGTATTGACGGCAAGATAGATTTATCGGAAACAGTAGCCCGCGTGGCCGCTGGAAAAGGAATTCAACTGCACGAAGTCAAAAAAGGAGAGGATCGGTCATGGGAGAAAAGGAAACGCAAGTCATCAAGGTCGCCCAAGAGCTTTTCAGTCAACAGCCGGATTGGGTCACATTCTTCCGCGAAGTGCTCGGCGTCGGCGGCATCGTCCGCGACTCGTTCGCTAGCCCGGAAGCCCTTGCTCAGTTCGAGCAAAGCGAAGAGTACAACGAAATCCAACAGATGGTGGCAAAGCTTCGTGAGCGCGGCGACGAAACCGCCAACTCGCGCGAGCCGACGCGTGTGATCACCGTCCGTCTGCCGGCAAGCCTGCACGAGTCGCTTCGCGCCGAAGCACACGACCGGCACACCAGCATGAACAAGCTCTGCATCACGAAGTTGTTGCAGATGGTCGAAAGCGAACTCGTTCCGACCGACTCGAAGTTGCCTATCGCCGTACGAGCCTAAGACCCCGCGACGGCCGACCCACGCTGCCGTCGCGAAGGCCTGAGTTCGTCGACTGAAAACTTCAAGGGAGGGTGAAGCATCGTTCTTCACCCTCCCTTTGTATTTCGATTTCCGGCCGCTACGGCGCGGCATCGACTTGCCGACAAAATAAAAAGCTCAGAGCGAACCTATAAGCCGGGTTTTGTCCGGCGACGGGCCGAAGCCCCTCGCCGCGACGATCATTTCTCTACGCCGGCGATTGCTCGACGACTCTAGCAGCCTACCCGGAAGTGACGGCGGATCGAACCGATCCGCGTCCGCAACGCGAAGCCGAAGCCTCGTGCGGCGAACTCCTTCCTGTTTGACCTTGCTCCCCGTGGGGTTTACCTAGCCGGCCGGTCACCCGAACCGCTGGTGAGCTCTTACCTCACCGTTTCACCCTTACCTCGCCGCGAGAGCTTTCGCTTGCGCAGCGATCGGCGGTTTGCTTTCTGTTGCACTTTCCCGGACCTTGCGGTCGGTGGGCGTTACCCACCACGGCGTCCTCCGGAGCCCGGACTTTCCTCCCGTCGCGCCGTAGCCGAACCGTTGCGGGATCGGCACAGCCGCCGACCGGCGATCGCCCGGCTCGCTCTGAGCCGTGTACCAACATAAGCGACAGGCGTCGGCGTAAGAAGGGTTCGCACGAAACGACGGCGAAACCGCAGGCGAAGGACGATGCCTTTGGAAGCTTTCTAGTTTCTGGCTTCTGGTTTCTGCTTTTCCCCCGCTCTCTTCCCCTGCCACGTATCGCGGCGCTCGAATTCCGCGGCCAGGGCCCGTGCGATATCCGGCTTGTCCAAGCACCAGGCCGGGCCCACATGGTAATTCGGAGGCGATTCCCCGCTGATCCGCTCGACGATCGTGGTCGCCGGCAAAATCTCTAGAATATCGACCACGGTGCGCACGTAGTCGTCCCGTTCCATCAGCGTCACTTCGCCGCGCAGCACTTGCTCGGCCAGCGGCGTGTCTTTCACGGCATACAGGTTGTGCAACTTCACGGCATCGAGCCCGAGGCGCGCCACCTCGTGGGCCGTCGCCAGCATATCTGCGTGCGATTCGCCGGGCACGCCGAGAATCACATGCGCACAGATCTCGAACCCTCGGCCTCGGCTGCGGGCCATCGCGTCGAGCATTGCGTCGTGATGATGTCCGCGGTTCATCCAATCGAGCGAACGATCGTGGATCGATTGCATTCCGTATTCGACCGAGAGATAGGTCCGCCCGGCGATCTCCGCGAGCAGATCGAGCACGTCGTCGGGCACCGCATCGGGTCGGGTGCCGATCGCCATGCCGACGATCTTCGGCTGGGCCAGCGCTTGCTCATACAGCCGGCGCAGCTTGTCGACCGGAGCATAAGTGTTCGTCGCGGGCTGAAAGTAGGCGATGAAGTCGTCGACCTTATAGCGCCGCTTGATGCGCGCGATCCCGTCTTCGACTTGCCCGGCGATGTTCACGCGCGGCCCGCGCCGGCTGGGACTGAAGCTCCGGTTGTCGCAGAAGACGCAGCCGCCGGTCGTTACCGAGCCGTCGACGTTCGGGCAGGTAAAGCCCGCGTCGATGCTCACCTTATGAATCCGCCGCCCGAACTTGCGCCGCAAATGAAAGTTGTAGCTGTAATAGCGCAACCCCGCCGCCCGCCAAGCGGGAACGGAGTCGGCGGCGGCGGTAGCGAGCTCGGACATAGACCTTCGATATTACGGGACGACGCCGGTATGACGCCAGTGGTTTGCCGGCTGAATGACGAATGCCGAAGCACGAATGACGAAAGAATGTCGAAATCCGAATGACGAACGCTTCGCACCTCCAATCGGCGCGATTCCAGTCGGGCCACTCGTGCTTCGGCATTCGTGCTTCTTTCGTCATTCGAGCTTCGACATTCGACATTCCCCATACCCACCACTGACCGAAGCCTTCCGCGACGGTACACTTGCATCATGGCTGACAAAAAGAAGAAATCCCAAGCCGACTTTCGCAAGAACCGCTCCCCCCGAACGCGCACGAAAGATTGGGCCAAGCACGTCGACCACGACGAGCACGGCAAGCTCGCCGACCAGCCGCACGGCGAGCGCCTGAGCGGCAAAGGGGATCTCACCAAGAAGCGGACGGTGATGACTTCCGATGCCCAGCGCGGCGGCGACGGCCGGATCGAAGTCGATGCCGGTTGTCGGCATGGTCTCGTGCTCAGCGTACATGGCCTCGCCTGCGTGGTCGAAGCCGACGACGGCACCATCTTCCAATGCGGCGTGCGGCGAATTCTTAAGACCCTCGCCACGAAAGATCGCCATGTCGTCGTCGCCGGCGACGAGGTCTACTTCCGGCCTGCCGGAAACACGGCCGAAGGGCTCATCGAGCGCGTCGAAGCGCGGCGCGGCGTCATCAGCCGTACCAGTCGCGGGCGGCAGCATGTCATCGCCGCCAACGTCGAGCAGATGTGCATCGTCAACAGCGCAGCCGAACCCTACCTGAAGCCGCATCTGATCGATCGGCTCCTCGTCGTCGCCGAGCGCTCGCGCATTCGCCCGATCATTTGCATTACGAAGATCGATCTCGTCGAGCCGCATGAACTGCAGCCGCTCATCGGTGTCTACGCCCGTTGCGGCTACGAGGTGCTGCCGCTCAGCGTGTACACCGGGTTCAACGTCGATTCGCTGCGCCGCATTCTTGCCGGCCGGCGCAGCGTCGTCGTCGGGCAGAGCGGCGTCGGCAAGTCGTCGTTGTTGAACGCCGTCGATCCGCAGTTGAACTTGCGCGTCGGCGTGGTGAGCGAAGAGACGCAAAAAGGAAAACACACAACGACCGTGGCCCGGCTCATCAAACTCGCCGCCGGGAGCTACGTCGTCGACACGCCGGGCATTCGCTCGATGGAGCTCTGGGACATCATCCCGGCCGAGGTCGCCGGCGCGTTTCGCGACCTCCGACCGCTCGTCAACCACTGCCGCTTCCCCGACTGCACCCACGGCCACGAAGCGGGCTGCGCCGTAAAAGACGCCGTCGCCGACGGCCGGCTCGATGTGCGCCGCTATGAAAGTTATCTACAACTTTTCGCCGGCGACGACGCCTAACCGTCGAGCGCTCTCGCCGCGCGTGTCGCGCTAGCGCATCAACTCTTCTCCCACCGGGAGAAGGTGGCGGCAAAGCCGCCGGATGAGGGGCGCCCCGCCAAATCACTCCGGCAAACAGCATCGCCTATCACTCACCGAAAATGATCGCCCACCCGCACAAGCTCCACCCCTCACCCCAACCCTCTCCCGCCGGGGAGAGGGAGACATCCACTACCGGCGACCACTTCGCTTGCGCTTACTTGCGGATTCGTAAAGCAACCCCGATGCGTTGCCCCTGCGTAGAAGCAGGTGTGACGCAATGAGCCGGCGTTTATCCAAACGGCTCGCATTTACGAGGGTGAGGACGCTATGAGACGCATCTTGTTGGCTTTGATCTTGATGGGTGTGGTGGGAGCCGTCGCGGCTCCGAGCGAGGCATCGGCCGCTTACAGTCGCTCGGTTTCGCGAGGCGGCGGCGGGGTCGTCGGCCGCGCATTCGCGACTCGGCTCTACTACAGCAACGCCTTTCGAGGCCTGATTCCCGGCACCGGCTACGGCGGCTTCCGCCGACCCGCCTTCGGCTACCGCGGCTATTAACCGCAGCGCGACCTACCGCAAGACGGTCGCAACAGTAATACAATCATCAGGCCTGCTCGGCGACGATCGGATATTCCTTCCGATCGCCGCCGCAATTTTTTTACATGCGATCCGCCTGTCGGCTACACATCCACTCCCTCTCCCGCCGGGAGAGGGTCGGGGTGAGGGGGCATTCGACGACTACGGTTTCACCGCCACGACTTCCGCCACCGCGCCGAACGCGAACAGCACCGTCCCCATCGCCAAGATCAGCAGATGCGCGATCGTCTCGGCCCAGCCGTCGCTCGGGCCGATCAGGTTCTTCGGGTTGCCGCGCTCATAGACGATCGGCACGCGCTTGCCGACGGCATAGGTCTCGGTGTCTTTCACGATCATGAGCTTCGCTTCGTGAACGACCTCGTGTTCGTCTCGATAGCGCACGGTCGGCGTATACCAGTCGGGCCCTTCATCGCCGGGCTCGCGCTCGAGCGCCAGCACCTTCCCGAACGCCCGCACCGGGTCCCGTCGAATAGCCCGCCGCCGCCACATCCCCCGCACGGCATAATAAACCAAAGCCAACCCGGCGAGCATGACCACGCACCGAACCAGAAACCAACCATCGATCCCCAACCGCTCGAAGAAAGCCATGCTGCAGACTCAAAGGGTGAACTCTGGGGGTAGCACGGGCACGATTAAGGAATTATGAGTTCGATTTTAAAGAGATCGCGAGAACAGCCATTGAGCATCATATATGCTTTTCTAGAATTTCAGCTACGTCTATCGCACTACTCGGACGATCATCTGGTTTTGATGACAAACAAGCATTGATAACGTCTCGAATCTCCGATGGCAGGCCAACCATCACCGGCGGCAGTTTTAGAGGTGCGGAATTCATTTGTAACGCTATCGCAGCCTCAGTCGCGCTGCCATGAAATGGTTCTGTACCGGTTAAAAGACTAAATGCGACAGCTCCTAAGCTATAGAGGTCAGATCGTGAATCTAAATCATGTCCCTGCAGTTGCTCAAGTGGTGCCCAATGCTTGCTACCCATAAACCTGCTACCTACCGTGATGTTGCGATCTGAACTAATACTCACGATTCCTAAGTCCAAGAGCGTTGCGTGCGTGCCGGAGTCACTAATGTTGACACTTATATTACTCGGCTTCACGTCTCGATGTAGTGCATCAGCTTCATGAAGTGCATGGAGAGCGCTTGCCACCTGATGAACAACTTGAATGGTGGCTTTGGTACCTAGGGTGCGGCCTGTGACATATTCCTTAAGCAATTTTCCTCGTGCAAGATCCATGACAACGAAGCAATGATTAGGGCGCGATGCGAGCATATATTCATAAATTCGCACAAGATTTGCGTGTCGAATTCGCTGAGCGATTCTGAACTCTCTTTCAACCCTGAGAACTTGGTCAGGCAAGCTCATCGCCTGGGCGCGAAAGATTTTGATTGCGATATCATCTCCAACTTCGAGGTCAACTCCTAATGGCCTCTTCAGAACCTTTGCAGACCAGACTTCCGAGGAATATCCGGAGCCCAATTTCTTAATTAGCTGATAAACGTCGATTTGAAGACCCTTACGCAGATGCGTCGAATGCATTAACTCTTCATTAGACGAGCCAACTATCTCCTTCATCATTGAATGCAAGTTTGCGGTCATTATCTTGCTATTGTTCGTAACTTCATCGCCAACTACCGTAGACTGAACTTTCTTATGACCATCCGTTGCATTTGATGACAAGTTCTTCCCCTCATCAAATATCCTCCTAAGATTTATTCGGCGCATAAGTCCTTGTTGAGGGGAGGCATAAAATCCGACGTAGTCACAATTTTCCATGAGAATTTGAACAGCGTGATCAGCCAAATCCCGAGGATGTCCCAAGCTGATAAGAACGTTCT
>JAIOPP010000149.1 GCA_021413845.1 Planctomycetia bacterium
ATTACTGATCGGCCCTTGGCTGCACGGCTCGACGAACAAAAGCGGCGTGAAGATCGGCGACCTGACGTATCCCGAGAATGCCTCCTTCGCGATGGACGAGCACATGCTGCGCTGGTTCGATCATTATCTGAAGGGAGCTGATAACGGCATCGAGCGCGAGTCGCCCGTGCGCTATTACGTGATGGGAGCGCTCGGCGAGCAGGATGCTCCCGGCAACAAGTGGCGTTCCGCGCGCGACTTTCCTCCTCCGGCCGTCGAGTCGGGCTACTACTTTCACTCCGGCGGCAAGCTTTCGACGGCTCCTTCTTCGGTAGCCGCCGCACCGACGACCTTTCGGAGCGATCCCGCTCGTCCGGCACCGATCGTCGGCACCGCCTTTCCGGGTGCTCGCGATGCCGCGGCGTATGAAGCGCATCCCGACGTGCGCACGTTTTCCACTTCGCTTCTAACCGCTCCGGTCGAATGGACCGGCTTGGTCAAGGCCGAGATCTTCGTCTCGTCGACCGCGCCGGATGCCGACTTCATCGTGCGCGTGAGCGATGTGTATCCCGACGGCCGGTCGATCTTGCTGATCGACGGCGTGCGCCGCGCGCGCTATCGCGAGGGCTTCGAGAAGGAAGTGCCGCTGCCGGCGGGCCAACCGGTGAAGCTCTCGTTCGAGATCGGCTGGCTGAGCCAAATCTTCAATCGCGGCCATCGCATCCGCGTGACCATCGGCAGCACCGGGGCCGACTTCTACGAAGTGAATCCGCAAACCGGCGGCGTCTTCACGATCGACCCTTCCAAGACCACGGTCGTGGCCGAGAACGGGATCTATCACGATCGGCAGCGCGTTTCGCGAATCATTGCGCCGGTGGTTCGCGAAATCGCAAGTGAGTGACCGTTCTCGTATTCGCCACGATGCTCGAAGGCGTCGATTAGCCTGACGGGTTGACTCCGCCTAGTTCGCGGCGGAGTTCTTTGAGCCCTTCGACGCAAATCTCGAACTCGTCGCTGAGCCGTTCGAGGACGACGCCGGAGACCGCTTGTTCGCCCGACGCGGGGATTTCCGCCGCGATCGAATACGCCAGCTTCCCTTGCTCGCGGTAGTCGACGAACTTGTCGAAGCGGCTCTTCGTCAGCCGAACTTCGAGAATCTCCGGATACAGGCCGGTCCAAAAGAGGGTGAAGTCGCCGATGTGGCGATGGGCCTCGCGGCGAGCTTCGCCGATTCGCGCGTCGGCTTCGAGCTTCATCTCGCTCACTTCTTCGAGCCTTCGGCCGACGGGGCTCCGGAGCCGATAGATCGAGTCGAAATGAATGAAGCGGCCGAGCAGGCCGGCGACGTAGTCGACCAACGGAGGGTCTGCGAAGCCGAGCCGTGTTTCGAACACGTACTCGGTCAGACCGGCGAAGAAACTTGCAGGCGAAAGCTGCGAACGAATCGGATCCACAAGTCGACCTCCGGCGGGCGAGGGACGAAAGGGTCGGCGACTCCGAACATCGGGCCGTCGATAATCCTTATCGGCAAGACTCCCTACTTGAAGTTTAGGCAGCTATCCGAAATAGCTCAAGTTCGATCTTGCGAAGATCGCCGTTCCGATTGTGACGTCGAAAATACCGACAAACGGCTGACATACGCCGCATGGCGTAAGACCGCCGCAGGGATGGACAGCCGGTCTCGGCCCTAGCGCGCGGCCTTCGGAAACGCTGCGGCGAGCTCTTGGATATAGGCCGTCGCGCTCTTCAGCACCTCTTCGCGCGAGCCGGTTTCGGCAGCCGCCAACCTCCGCACCAGCGCCGAGCCGACGATCAGTCCATCGGCCGCCGGAGCGAGCAGCCGGACATGCTCGGGCGAGTTGATCCCGAAGCCGATGCAGATCGGCAGTTCGGTCTGAGTGCGCAGCCAAGCGACGTTTTCGACTAAGTCGGGGGGGAGTTGCGTCCGTTCGCCCGTGATGCCGGTGACGGAAACATAGTAGATGAAGCCGCTCGTTCGTTCGGCGATGCGCTTCGCACGGTCGCGCGGAGTCGTCGGCGTGACGAGTTGAATCAGGCTGAAATCTTCTTGCCGACAAAGCTTCGCAAACTCCGCCGATTCCTCGACGAGCAAGTCGGGCACGATCGCGCCGGCGATTCCCGCCCGCTTCGCCGCGGCGACGAACTTCGCCGGGCCGTGGCGATGGATGATCGCGTAGCTGACCATCGTCACCACCGGGCCCGAGAGACTCGGCACGGTGCGCTCGGCCATCGCGAAGATGTCGGCGAGCTTCACTTTCTTGGCGAGTGCCCGCGTGTACGAGGCTTGAATCACCGGTCCGTCGGCGATCGGGTCGCTATAAGGAATGCCGAGCTCGCACAGCTGCGCGCCTCCGGCCGACAGCGCCTTGAGTACGGAGGCCGTGAACTCGAGGTCGGGATCACCGGCCGTGACGAACGGCATGAGCGCCTTGCGGCCTTCGCTACGGAGACGGCGGAAAAGTTCGTCGACGGCAGACATAAGGGGAACTCAAAACCAGAAGTCAGAAACCAGAACTCTTAACTACGAACCACGCACCAAGAACTTTTCTTACATCTGCTCGCCTTTAAGTCGTGCCACTTCGAAGGCGTCTTTATCGCCGCGGCCCGACAGGCACACGACCACGATCTCGTCCGGCGAGCGCTGCGCGGCGATCTCCATTCCCTTTGCCAAGGCATGCGAGCTTTCGAGCGCCGGAAGAATTCCTTCGCTGCGGGCCATCGCGTCGAAGGCCTTGAGCGCTTCGTCGTCTTGGCAGTAGGTGTAGCGAACGCGCTGCGAGTCTTTCCAATAGCTATGCTCGGGCCCGACGCCCGGATAGTCGAGCCCGGCGGAGACGGAGTGAACGTCGGACGTTTGGCCGTCTTCGTCTTGCATGACGTAGCTGAAGCTGCCATGCAGCACGCCTGGGCTGCCGAACGACAGCGGCGCGGCGTGGTCGCCGGCAGTCGAGCTTCTTCCGCCGGCTTCGACACCGACCAACTCGACTTCCTTATGCGCGACGAACGGATAGAACATGCCGGCCGCATTGCTTCCGCCGCCGACGCACGCCACCACGGTGTTCGGCAACCGGCCGAACTGCGCGAGCGATTGCTCGATCGTTTCCCGGCCGATGACCGATTGGAAGTCGCGCACGATGACGGGAAACGGATGCGGCCCGACGACTGAGCCGATGATGTAGTGCGTGGTTTCGACCGACGACATCCAATCGCGCATCGCTTCGTTAATGGCGTCGCGCAACGTGCGCGAGCCGGTCGTGACCGGTCGGACTTCGGCCCCGAGCATCTTCATGTTGAAGACGTTAAGCTTCTGCCGGCGAATGTCTTCCTCGCCCATGTAGACGATGCATTCGAGCCCGAACCGCGCACAAGCGTTGGCCGTGGCGACGCCGTGCTGCCCGGCTCCGGTTTCCGCGATGACCCGCTTCTTTCCCATGCGGAGCGTGAGGAGCGTTTGGCCGAGCGTGTTGTTGATCTTATGTGCGCCGGTGTGATTCAGGTCTTCACGCTTGACGTAGATCTTCGCCCCGCCGCATTTCTTCGTGAGCCGTTCGAGAAAGTAGAGGGGGTTCGGCCGGCCGACGTAGTTCTTCAGCAGGTAGTCGAGTTCGGCGTGGAACTTCGGGTCGGCCTGCGCTTTCGCGTATTCGGCCGTGAGCTGGTCGAGGGCTTTCGTCAACGTCTCAGGCACATAGCGCCCGCCGAACGAACCGAATCGGCCCGCGGCATCGGGAACTTGAAGCGTCGACTCCAAAGCATCGACGGCTTCGGCGGCGTGTTCGGTGGCGGACATAGGCACTACCCTAGACGAACGGCGAGAACGTGGGAAAATCTGATTGTTGACCGCCGACTTCCGATGGTCAAGCGACCGGCGTCCGTGAACGATGCCGATCTTCGTCTCTTGCCGGAGCGTTTGGCATGCCCGAGCTACCTGAAGTCGAAACGATGCGGCGCGGCATTCTGTCGATCGTCGGGCGGAAAATCACGGCGATCGAGCGCACCCCTTGCCCGAGGAAGCCGATCAGCGTCGAGCCGGGCCTGCCGGCATTTCGCCGGCGCGCATTGGGGCGCAAAGTCGCGGCGATCGAGCGGATCGGCAAGCGTGTGGTCATTAAACTTGCGGGCGACAAGCAGAACGGCGGAGAGTCGATTATTCTCGAACCGCGCATGACGGGCCTCGTCCTCTTGGCCGATCCGCCGACGACCGAGCACCTGCGCATTCGGATCGCGCTCGACGACGGACGGGACGTGTACTACTGGGACCGTCGCGGGCTCGGTTCGGTTCGCTTGCTGAACGAAAAAGAACTCGCCGCCCGCTATGCCGACGGCATCCTTGGGCCCGACGCGCTCGCGATCACGCCCGACGACTTTCGCCTCCGGCTCGGCAAAAGCAAGCGAGCGATCAAAGTGGCGCTGCTCGATCAGAAAGCGGTCGCGGGGATCGGGAATCTTTATGCGTCGGAGATGTTGTTCGCGGCCGGCATCGATCCGCGCAAGCGTTGCACGGCGGTCAATCGCGATGCCTGGAGCCGGCTGTTCGAGGCGATGCGCCAAGTGCTCGAGACGGCCGTACGTTACGAAGGCTCGACCTTAGGCGACGGCACCTACCGCAACGCCTTGAACAAGGAAGGGGGCTATCAGAACCACCACCGCGTCTATGACAAAGAGGGAATCGCTTGCGTCCTCTGCCTGAAAACGCCGGTACGCCGGATCGTGCAGGCGCAGCGCGCGACCTTCTTTTGCCCGACCTGCCAAGGCTCGAAACCGCGGTAGATTCGAGTGTCTGAAAAGATCGTGTAACGGTCGGCCGTTTGATTGTCGGCGGCTCTGTATGCCGTCTCCCGCCTGCATCGCCCCACGCCATCGCACGTTCCCTTCGCCCAATAGAGCACCGCTCATGACCTCGATTCTTCGCTTGCTATTGCTGTCCGTTTCGGTCTTCGTGGCGACTTCTCCGGCGGCGGCGGATGAGAAGAACGTGGCGCAGGAAGAAGCGATCGCAGCCATTCGGAAAATGAAAGGGAACGTGAAGATCGACGACAAACGGCCCGGCAAGCCGGTCACCGAGGTCCACTTGTTCGGCGGCAAGACGAAAGGGATCGGCCTCGCACCTCTCACCAAGCTCCCCGAAGTCGAATGGATCGGCCTGCATCTCAGCGATATCACCGAAGACGATCTCGAATACCTCAAGCCGCTCAAGCTCCGCCGAGTCGGGCTCGCCGATATCAAGCTGACCGACTCCGGCCTCGCGCGGATCGAAGGAATCACTTCGATCGAGACGCTCTACCTAATGGAGAACCCGATCACCGACGCGGGCTTAGTGCATCTGCGCGGCATGACCAAGCTCAAGCTCTTGGCGATCGGCACGAGCAAGATCACCGATGCCGGAGTCGTACACCTTGCACCGTTGCAAAACCTCGAAGAGCTGCGATTGGATCGTACGGCGGTCACCGATGCCGGCCTGAAACACTTGACGAGTTTCACCAAGCTACAGCGGCTCAACCTCGAGGGCCTACGCGGCGTGCGCGATCTCGCGCCGCTGGCCGAGTGTAAGAGCCTCGTTTCGCTCAGCGTGCGCGGCACGAAAGTCGATGCCGCGCAAGTGGCGTCGCTGCAGAAGGCCCTGCCGAACTGTAAGATCGAATGGGACGCACCGAAAGACGCTCCTCAGCCTACGACTGCGAAACCGAAGCCGTAGGGTTCGGACCTCGCTGGAATCTCCCGTTTTCGCGTCGATTCGCGGCGGGCCAACCGTCGACGACCGGCCGATCGCCGCCTCGTTCGGCATTCCCCAATCTCGGGCGGCCGGCTACAATGCCGAATTCTTTCGCCGGGGGCTCGGCGAGCTAGTCGCGAGCCCGAACCGGCAAGCGTTTTCATTCCATTCGTAGCGAGATCCTCCGACCGTGTTACGCACCCACACATGCGGCCAGCTCCGCGCCGCCGACGTCGGCCAAGAAGTCACTCTTTGCGGTTGGGTCGATAGCTACCGCGACCACGGCCTGGGCTTGTTCATCGACCTGCGCGATCGCTACGGCAAGACGCAAGTCGTGTTCTCGACGAACCTCGACCCTGCGCTGCTCGAACTCTCGAAAACATTGCGGCAAGAGTGGGTCGTGAAGGTTGTGGGCAAGGTCTCGCCTCGGCCGGAAGGAACGACGAACCCGAAGCTGCCGACGGGCGAAGTCGAAATCCGCTGCACGACGATCACGGTGCTCAATCGGAGCTTGGTTCCGCCGTTTACGCCGGGCCAGCGAGACCTGCCGGGCGAAGACCTGCGCTTGAAGTATCGCTACCTCGATCTGCGCCGCGCAGAGATGCAGCAGACGCTCATCCTGCGGCATCGCATCGTGAAGACGATGCGCGACTACTTCGACGAGCACGACTTCCTCGAAATCGAAACGCCGATGCTCGGCCGGAGCACGCCGGAAGGGGCCCGCGATTATCTCGTTCCTTCTCGCGTGCATCCGGGCAAGTTCTACGCGCTGCCGCAATCGCCGCAGCTCTACAAACAAATTCTGATGATGGCCGGCTACGATCGCTATGTGCAGGTCGCCCGTTGCTTCCGCGACGAAGACTTGCGGGCCGATCGGCAACCGGAGTTCACGCAGCTCGACGTCGAGATGGCGTTCATCACGCAAGACGACATCATGGGGATCATCGAAGGCTTGGTCGGGCGCGTGGCGAAAGACGTGCTCAAGCTCGACGTCAAGCTGCCGCTCGCGCGAATGACTTACGACGAAGCGATGGAACGCTTCGGCCACGACGCGCCGGACCTCCGCTTCGGGCTCGAGATCGTCGACGCGACCGACTTGGCCGCGGCCTGCGACTTCCGCGTGTTCCGCG
Source organism: Planctomycetia bacterium (assembly GCA_021413845.1). NCBI lineage: Bacteria > Pseudomonadati > Planctomycetota > Planctomycetia > Planctomycetia bacterium. Next base: position 6,844 of record JAIOPP010000149.1, read on the forward strand.
CTGCGGCCGATGCCGGCGAGAAGGTGCGTGGGCTCAATGCTAAGGGAGCCGCCGAAAAGTATTCTCGCAAAGCGATCGACGAAATCACGGAATGGGTGAAGCACGACTTCGGTTGCAAGGGAATGGCTTGGTTCAAGGTCGAAGCCGGCGGCACGCTCGCCTCGCCGATCGCGAAAAACTTCAAGCCGGAAGAGCTCGCCGCGATCGCCGCGCGCTTTCAAGCCGAGCCGGGCGACTTCATCGTCTTTATCGCCGACAAGTTCGACGTCACTTGCAAGGCACTCTATTCGCTGCGCAAGAAGTTCGGCGTCGAGCTCAAACTCTACGATCCGAAGGCGATGCACTTCTCGTGGATCGTCGAGTTCCCGATGTTCGCCTGGGACGAAGAATCGAAAGTCTGGGGCGCGATGCACCATCCGTTCACGGCCCCACGCCCGCAAGACTTGGAGTTCCTCTCCACCGATCCGGGCCGGGCTCGCGCCGTCGCCTACGATCTCGTCATCAACGGCTCGGAGGCCGGCGGCGGCACGATCCGCATCCACGATCAAGAGACGCAATCGAAAGTGTTCGGCCTCTTGGGCATCGACGAAGCGACGGCCAAGGAGCGCTTCGGCTTCTTGCTCGACGCGCTGCAGTTCGGCGCCCCGCCGCACGGTGGCATCGCCCTCGGGGTCGATCGCTGGATCATGCTCTTCGGCGGTCTCGACAACATCCGCGACTGCATCGCCTTCCCGAAAACGCAAAAAGCGGCCGACATGATGACGGAAGCCCCCGGCAACGTCGACACGAAGCAACTTCGGGAACTGTCGATTAAGGTCAATCAGGGTTAATTCCCGAAATCTTCACGGCCGGAAGCGCAAGCTCGAATTAGACTAGCGGTAGTGTCGACTGGAAGTGTCGACTCGTTCTGCGATCGCCTATCGAGGACTTGAGACGTGTTTCGCTTGCCGTGCCGTCGACCCGATTATCGCGATTATCTGCGCCGGCTTGCCGTAGCGTTCGCCGGCCTCGGTACCGTCGTGGCGATACCGCCTGCGCTCGCGGCGCAGGTGGCCGTAGGCCAAGCGACGGACGGCGCAGCGGCCGGCGAACCTAAGCCGACGCCGACGTTGAAGCCCGCCGATGCCGATGGCGACGGCAAGATCACGCGCGCCGAGTGGACTCGCTTCGCGCAAAGCTTTCGTCGCTTCGATGCGAATAAAGATAACAGCGTCGACCTGGCCGAGTTGTCGGCAGACGAGGCGGCGTCGAACGAACGGAGCGGCGAGTCGATCGTGCTTGTTCCTGTCGATACCAACGGCGACGGCAAGCTGAGCCGCGCCGAGTGGACGGCGCTCGCGGCGAGCTTTAAGCGGATCGATGCCGACGGCAACGGCGCGCTCGACCTTGCGGAGTTTCAAACGCTCGTCGACGCCAAGAACGCCGCGTCGAAACCAGGAGACGTCGCCGCGCTGCGAGCCGGGCTCTGGCGCGGAGCGATCGTCGAGAAGCGGGGGGAGAATCCGAACTCGGGCACACCGATCGAGCTGCTGATCGCCGGCAACCGAATCGCCGGTCGCGATCTGAGCAAAAGCAAGAAGGGGGACGAGCCGAACCTCGGCGTCGGCACGTTCGTCGCCTCGGGCAAAGCCGACATCGGCTACCTCGACGCGCAATACCTCGACGGCACGGATCGGATCTGCCTCGGAATCTTTCGCATGCAAGGCGACACGCTTTATTGGTGCGTCTCGAACCGAACCGGCCAACGCCCGGAAGATTTCGTCACCGCCAACGGCTTCTGGCTGATGATCTTGAAGCGCGTGCCCGACGAGAAATCGTCGGAATAACGTTAAGCCGTATCTGTTGCCTTGGCTCTGCGTGCTCGCTTACTTCTTCAGCTCCGCTGCGGTGGCTTGGTACTGGGCCCAAGCGGCTTCTTGCAGACTCTTGGCAATGTCGGCCGGAATGGCCGTCGGCGCGGCCAGCCCGAGCGGGCTTCTGCCGGTGACGACGCTATAGATGCCGCACGAATAGAGATACGAGCCCTGCAAGCCGGGATGCGCTTTATCGGTTGCGAACAGGCTTTCTATCTTTTCTTTCGCCGGATTCTCGCCGAGGTAGCGGAAGTAGGCTTGGCTCGCATCGACGATCGACACGTTCAATTCCTTGCCGATGTCGACGTGCATCCGATGCAGCCGCTCAAACCCTTTCGGAAAATCGCTGATGATCGAAGCGGTGCCGAAGAACACGATTTGCGCTTTGTGTTCTTGGACAAGCTCATGAAACTGGCGCGCGTAGGGTTGAAACGCCGGTTGCTGGGCGTTGTAGATTTCTTGCACGACGACGAAGTCCCACGGCGCGCCCGCACCGGGACCGGCGGCGATCATGCCGCGCGCCGTCGTCGGGCCGGTGCCGGCTTCCCAATGCGACTTCAACGACGCGCCCCCTTTCACGCAGCCGACCACCTTGATCGGGCGCGCTCCCTGATCGGACGCGGCCAAGTTTTCGATCAAGCGCTGCCCGACGATCGTCGGACATTGGCTGTTGCCGATCAGCAGCAGCGTAATCGGCTTGGCAGCCTCGACCTTCGTCGCGTCGTCGGCTGCTAGGGAAACAGACGCTGACGAGAATGCAACCAACCCTGCGAACGCCGCCGCAACGACCGCTCGAAAACTCCATCGGATGCCCATCGTAAGACTCGCCTCAAAGGTTGTTGCCGGTTACATCGTCGACACGGATTCTAGTTGGCAGCCGTGACGGCTGCGACCGAACCGTTCGAAGAAAACTCCTTGCCGTACGATAGCTTCGCTTGTGCGACGACGTCGGGCAAGCCTTGCACCGTGACGCTTGGCGGCGAGCTATAACCCGAGCCGGCGCTGGTGATGACGAAGCCCGTCACTTTGCCGTCCTTGAGCTTGGCATATCCTTTGGCCGGCGTGATCGGCCACGATTCGCCTCGGCTGCCGACGTAGCGATAGTAGTTCGACACTTCATCGAGCCGTTCGTTCGAGATGCCGAACTTGCCGAGCGCTTGCATGAGGGCCGCCTTGTTCTGTCGAACCTGTTCGGGCGCCGGTTCCGAGCCCGCTCCGGCCGGCCGCACCCGGCTGAACGCCTCGCGAAACACTTCCGGCGTGACGCCGAGCGCGCCGGCGATGAGCACCACCGGCCGACCCCGATCGCGCGGATCGGTCTCGTTGCCGCCCGAGAAGAGGAGCGGCGTTTGCGTGGCGCCGGGAGCAAGCGGCTCTGCGACGGCGGCATTCACGCGTGGTTGGCCTTGCGCCGGCGGAGCGCCTGCTTCGGGCGGTCGGCCTGCGCCGCGTCCTTGCCCCGGGCGAATTTCATCTTCGGTGAGGATACCGTCTTGGTTCTTGTCTAGCTGGGCGAGCGCAGCCGAAGCGTTCTTGATCTCTTCGGCCGAAAGCTTGCCGTCTTTATCGGCGTCGAGCGCTTCCATCAATTGCGAACGTCCCCCCGGCCCGCGCGGCGGCCCGTTGCGCTCCGATCCGTTGCGTTCCGGCGGACCCCCGGGCGGCCCGGCCGGTGGCTGAGCGACGAGCGTGGCCGCTGCGCCGGCGATAAGCAAAAGTCCGACGATCCATAACGGGCGTGGCATGAAAGCGTTCCTGAAAAGGCGAGGCGAGAAGTGCAAGGGAAGTGTGAGCATGAAACCCCGGCGGGCGAGCATCGTTCCGCCGGTATTACGAACTTCGGCGGAGTGAACTTCCGTTTTATACGTTGACCCGCCGAAGGTCGGAGCCGATATTGCTCTCCTACTCGGATCTTTGCCGAAGCCCCACCTGGGTCGTTGAATCCAACCGTATCGAACCCGCCCGGTATCGTACCTCACCGCGGGTCGGTAACGCCAATCTATCCACTCCCCGTTTGTCGGAGAATGTCCATGCCTCGTTTTGCCTCCGCATCGTTGCGAGCTTTGCTCGGTTGCCTCGCGCTCGCTCCCTGCTGGCTCGTAAGCATCGCCGGCGCGGCCGGGCCCGACACCCCTTTGGCGAAGAAGCTGGCCGGTGTGAAGTTCGACCACTATGCCGTCGGGCCGGGCTACTCGGAGGGGCCGACCTGGCGCGCGGGCGAAGTCTTCTTCTGCAGCGGCGGCTTGTTGCGGGTCGACGCGAAGAAGCAGGTCTCGAAGTATCTCGACATCTCGCCGGCCGGCACGGTGCTCAAAGCCGACGGCCATCTGCTGATCTGCGATAACAAAGCGAAGGCGATCGTCGATCTCTCGCCGGAAGGGAAGCTCGGCGTCGTCGCCGAGCGTTTCGAGACGAAAACCCTACGCGGCATGAACGACCTAACCGTCGACGCGCGCGGCAACGTCTACTGGACCGACCCGACCGATTCGACGCTGAAGAATCCGGTCGGCAACGTGTTTCGCGTTCGCCCCGACGGCCGCGTCGATCTGTTAACCACGGGCCTCGCCTTTCCGAACGGTTTGGAAGTCGATCCGGCGAGTAAGTATCTCTACGTGATCGAATCGCAATCGAAAAAGATTCTGCGCTATGCCCTGCCTGCCGACGATGAATTGCTCGGCAAGCCCGAGACGTTCTACGACCTCGGCGGCTCCGGCGGCGACGGCTGCGTCTTCGACGCCGAAGGAAATCTTTGGGTTGCCGATTTTCATCGTCCCGAGACGGGGCACGGGCGCATTCTCGTCTTAAGCCCGAAAGCGGAAGTGCTCGCGATGCTGGACTTGCCGACGAAGCTGGTGAGCAACATCGCGTTCGGCGGGCCGAATCATGATGAAATCTTCTGCACGACCGGCGACGCTCCGGGAGTGTTCCACGCCGCGGTCGGCGTGAAAGGTTTCGCCGGCCATCCGGGCAAAGCGATGCCGATCATCCGCTTGATCGACGTCGTGCCGCTGCGGGTGCATGCCGATGCCGAGACGCTCAAGAAGGTCGCCCTTACGGCTGCCGATGCGAAGCTCGTCGACGGCAAGTTCGACTCCGCGACGCGCGACGAATTGAAGTTGCTCGCCGCCGCCGGTCTGACCGATTCGCAAGTCCGCGCCGACTTGGAACAACTCATGGGCCCGCTCGAAACGGCAGCGGCTCGCTACGCGCAAGACAAATCGCTGCTGGCCGAAGTCAAACGCTTGAAAGGCACCGCGACGCTCGAAAGCTCCGCCCCCGCGTGGCTGCGGAGCATCGCCGGCGACGAAGCGCTGCCGGTCTTCGGACGGATCGTCGGCTTGGATTTGAACGAGCGGACCGACGGCCACAAAGCGGCGACGCCGAAAGCGCTCACCGAGCGCGTACACGATGCGTGGCTGTCGCAACTCGCCGGGCAAGACAAGCTGCGCACGCTTGAACTCTCCGGCACCGCCGTGACGAGCGAGGGGCTCGTGCATCTCAAGGATTTGAAAGCGCTGGAAGTGCTCAACATCTGCCTCACCGCTTGCAGCGACGCCGGCTTCGAGCATTTGGCCGAGCTCACGAAAATGAAGCGGATGGTGATCTGCGCCTCGAAGATTACGGGGAGCGGCTTCGCCCACCTGCAAGGGATGACGCAGCTCGAATCGATCAACTTACACTCGACCCCGGCGAGCGATGCCGGGCTCGAAGCGATCGGCAAGCTGCCGAGCTTGCTGCGGCTCGAGATCGTGCATACGTCGGTAACCGATGCCGGAGTCGGCCGACTCGGCGGGCTGGCGAAACTGCGGCAGTTCCATGTCGCGAGCCACGACACGACGGCCGCGGCCCTGGTCCCCGTCGTCGGGCAACTCAAGGAGTTGTACGAACTCGATGTGTATGAAAAGGCCGCGAGCAACGAAGCGATGAAGGAGATCGGCACGCTGCCGAAGCTGCGCATGCTCCGGCTCTTCGTCGGCACGTTCGACGACGTCGGGGTCGCACACCTTAAGGGGCTGACCACGCTGGAAGAGCTGGTACTGAATTCGCCGAACGTCACCGATGCGGCGCTCGATAGCCTGGCCGGGCTCACGAATCTGCGCAAGCTTCGACTCGACGGCACGCGCACGACTCCGGCAGGTAAGACCAAGCTCGCCGCGAAGCTGCCGAACTTGGTGATTACTCCTTAGACGCGTCGCGCCGCTTAGGGCTTCACGCTACGGATCATCAACCGATAGCCGACATGGTTCGGCATGGCGTTCTCGCTTGCGCTGAACGAGAAGTAGTTGCGCGCCGCCGAACGGCAGCTGCCGGGGCTGCTAAGCCAGCTGCCGCCCCGAATCACGCTGTTCGGATAGTTGTTCGGCTTGACGTTCGCCGCTTCATACGGCGTGTCGCAATGTTCCGAGAGGTTGCCGCAAATGTCGTGCAGGCCCCAAGCGTTCGGCCCGTAGCTGCCGACCTTCGCGATCATGGCGAAGCCGTCGTCGAGGGCTCGTTCGGCGTAGGCGTAATAGCCGCTCTCCAAGTCGTAGAGATTCACATCGGCGAAGTTCGCGTGTCGCACCAGCTCGCGCACATCGGCGCCGAAATAGTAAGGGGTCGTCGTGCCGGCGCGGGCCGCGTATTCCCATTCCTCTTCCTTCGGCACGGCGTAACGCCAACCGCCCGCGACGTTGCCGTTGAGGATCGTGAGCCATTGGCCGACGTCGTCTTTGCGGGTCTTGTCGAGCGGTTGTAGTTTGTGCGTGCCGGTGGAAAGGTAAGTGTGCCGCTTCATCAACGTCATGATTTCGCGGCGCGTGAACTCGTACTTCGCGATCCAAAAGCCTTGCTCGAAAGTCACGTTGCGCGGGCCTTCGTCATCGCCGCGCGATGGTTCGCCGGCGGGGCTTCCCATCGAGTACATGCCGGCAGGACACCAGCAGAAAACCATGCCCCACTCGTTGACCCATTCCTCACCGGGTTTCGTGCCGGGCTTCAGTTGCGAGGCGAGGCCGAGCGCGCTCGACGCCGGGCCGGCAAGAAACGTGAGGTTCTCCAGCGTCGACTCGCGCGTCGGAGCGAGGCCGGCGAAGATCTCCGCGAGGGGCTTGGCCGATTGCAGTTCGTCGGTCAAACGCTTTGCCAACGGCGACATGCCCGAAGCGGCCGGCTCGACGACGGTGCCGAACGGGGCCGCGTACACGGCCAGGCTTTCGGCCGGGAAGCGGGGCGTTTCGCGCAGCGTGTAGTCTTGCGTCTTGTTTTGTTTCGGATGCGCGTAGCAGCCGTCGACGAGCAGGATATTGGCTTCGCTGCCGCTGAGGGTGCGAAGTTGGTCGAGTACCCAACGAACGCCGAGCTTCGCTTGCTGCACGCTTGCAGTGTTCACGACGCCGGCGTCGAGCGGCAGCAAGAAATTGTCGGCGTAGTCTCCTTGGCCGCCGCGGAGCGCATAGCCGGAGAAGTACACCACGGCGGTTCCGCGCGTCGGCACCGAGCGCGTGAACCGCTCGACATCGGCCTGCATCGTTTTCAGGTCGACGTTTTCGGAAATCGAAACGACGAAACCTCGCTGCCGGAATGCCGCGGCCAGGGCGCGAACGTCTTGAGGCGGAGAAGCGAGCGGAGCGCCGGCGTAGGCGGAGTTGCCGATGAGCAAGACCGCGCGATGTTCGGCTTGCGCCGCGCTCCCGCTGCATAACGCGAGCCACGCCGCGGCGAGTAGCGGCAGCCGCCTCATGCGAGCAACTCTCCCAGCGGCCCGTCTTGATCGAGCGCCCCTTCGAGCTCGCGGTCTTTCTGGCCGAAGTGGTCTTTGCGGTCGCCGACCGTATTCAGCAGCGTCGTATACAGATTCGCCATCGTCCGATGGCCGGCGATGCCGTAGCGCGGGTAGTTCAAGAAGCGATTCCCGCTCTTCAACCGGCCGCCGAGATTGCCGAGCAGCACGACGGGCCATTCGTAGCAGGTCGAATGGTGGTTCTCGGCGCTATCGCTCAAGTAGACGATCAACGTGTTGTCGAGCATCGTGCCGTTTCCCTCCGGAATCGCTTGCAGCTTTTGCATCAACTGCGCAACGAGCTCCGTGTGGAAACGGCGGATCTTGATCGACATTTCTTCGGCACCGGGCACTTGTTGGTGCCCGAGCACATGCTTGTCGGAATTGATGCCGAGCCCCGTAAACGCCACGGCGAAGTGCGGCCCACCGGCACCCGAGGCGAGCGTGACGACGTTCGTCATGCCGGTGATGAGCGCGGTCGCGGCCATTTCGAAGTGCGACTTCAAACGGTCGGTCTCGACCTTCGAGTCGTACTTCTCCGTCGCCGGATGAATCCGCCGCGGGTCGACGTCGCCGAGCTTCGATTGCCGGGACGCAATGGATTGAAACGCATCTCGATACTGTCGGAGCTTCTGTTGCTCTTCGCGCGGGAGTTGTTTTTCGACGCGGCGAATATCGTCGACCATATAGTCGAGCAACATCTGCTGCGTGCCGGCTTCGGCTTGCGGGTTGCCCCCGAGAACTTTGCCGAAGAGCATGTCGTAAGCGAGGCGAGGGTTGGTATAGATCGGCACTTTCTGGTCGGGGCCCGAGGCCGAGCAACCGTAGATGACGTCCGACGCGGCGGTGGTCGAAATGCCGAGCGCCACTTGCTGAAACACGGCCGGAATCTTGCGGGCCACGGCGGCATCGATCGTGATGTCTTTCGCACCGGCCCGCGATGAGTAGGCGCCGAGCGCGCCGTATTCGTTGGAATGCCCGCCGCCGCAGACGCGGCCGGAAAGCCCTTGGATGATCGTCATCCGATCGCGAAACGCCGCCAACGGCTCGAGGCTCGGCGGCAATTGATGCTTCGGGTCCGACAGCGGCAAGTCGATGAGTGCGTCTTCCGCGCTTTGCTCGACTTGCGGATTGCGAAGGTTCTTTTGCACCTTGCGAGGAATGCCGAGCGGCTGCACATGCGTGGCCGGCAAGCCGTTGCCTTCGACGACGAAGATGAACCGCTGCGGCAAGACGCCGCGGCTCTCCGCTTCCAAGCGGCCGACGAGCGGCGCCAGCAAAGGAGCGCTCGCACCGAGCGAGAGCGATTTCAGAAAGGAACGGCGCGGGAGGTGGGTCATCGGGCGGTACTCGTGCGGAGAGTCTTAGAATCTCTTGCAACTATTCGTCGGCAGGGGAGCGGTCGACCTTCATTCTATCCGATCGCGTCATAGTTCCGGAGCGCGATAAAGGAAGGAATCGGAACTGAGCAGCGAAACGACTAGGGCTTTCATGCTGCCGCCGCTTTCGGCATAGGCCCGATTCGCTTCTTGGAGCGTTTTAGCATCGCGCAGCGTTTCGTTGCGCCCCAGGAAAAAGCGGAACGCGTAGCGGACGAATACCTGTTGGGTTCGCTCCGACTTTGCCAAGCGGCGAATCAACTGCACGGCGTCGGCGACGTCGCCGTCCGACTTCGCATCGTCGGCGCCGGTGATCGCGCCGTGGGTATCGACCGGCCGCTGGAGTTCCTTCGTGCGGAAGCGCCCGAAGTGGTCGTAGGCCTCGAACGGCATCCCGAGCGGGTTCATCGCCTGATGACACTTCCAGCAGTAGGCATCGTTGCGAATGACCTCGAACCGCTCGCGCAAGGTCTTCGTTTTGTCGTCGGGCACGACCGCATCGACGCTGATCGGCAGATCGGGAATCACATCGCCGAGGAGATGCTCGCGAATCCATTTGCCGCGGCGGACCGGATCGTTGTCGAAGTTGCCCGAGTGCGCTACGAGCCAGGCCGGCTGCGTGAGCACGCCGGCTCGTTGATCTGCCGGAAGCTCGACGAGTTCGCCGTCGCGGGGTTTCCAATCGTAGGGGAGGCCGTAGATGCGCGGCGCACCCCGAACGTAGCCGTTGCCGTCGGTGGCGAAACTTTTCGTGGTCGTCAGCAGCGTGACCAGCACGTCGCGATCTTCATTCACGACATGCTGAATGAGCTTGCGCGTGTCGTAGACGAGCATGTTGGCGCTGAACGGGAGATCGCTCGTCGGCTCTTTAAAAACCCCGTTCGCTTTTTCGTAGTCGAAGTATTCGTCGAAGAACTTAAGCACGCGCGGCTTCGGCTCTCCTTCGAGCACTTGCGCGACGAACGCCGCGACTCCGGCTTGCGTCGTGAGATCGGCCTTGGCGGCGAGCGAGCCGTTCGGCTGCACGTTGAAGAGGGTGTATTGCACGGCGAGGTTGATCTCGCGCGGCGTGAGCCTGCGCCGGCCCTGCGCGTCGAGTTCCCCCGCGCCGAGCTCAAGCCGGTAGATCGCCTCGGGCATGAGCAGCGGCACGGTCATCGCCGCGCGCACGCCGTTGAGCTTGCCGTGTTTTTCGGAAACGCGCGCGAGGAGCGTCGCGATGCGCGTTCGTTCCTCTTCCGTCGGCGCGCGAAGAATCGCCAGCCAGAACTGCCCTGCGATCGCGTTCTTGATCTCTTCCGGCGTCGCGATCTTCTCGGGATGCAGCAGCGGCAGCAACGTGGCCGGTGTTTTACCGCCGACGTCGTTGACGACTTTGCCCCCTTCGAGCTTCACGCGCGTCTGCGAGGCGACGAGTTGCTGGGCGTTGCGAAGTACGATTTCCGTCGACGATTCATCGGCGACGTAGAGCCGGCTGAAGTCGCTCAGTTGATGGCCCGGCGCCATCGAAAACGGCTGAATACCTCGCCACGGCGCGGTTCGCTCATACACGTCCGGACGGAGACGCCAAACGCGAACGAGAGTCGCCGGAGCAGGGTGCGGTGCGGCGTTGAAGAGCGCTTCGTGGTTCACGTAGTTGCCGTAGTTGGGCAACTCCAGCTTGTTCTCGACGTGTTCGCCGGCCGCGGCCAGCGCGTCGGCGATCCAGAGGACGAGCCGTTGCTTTTCTTCGTCGCTCGGCTGCGGCATGTCGCGCGGCGGCATCTGCCCAAGCTGAATCTGCTCGCGGACGGCCGACCAGACGGCCGGCGTGGCGTCTTTGTAATTCTTCAAGTCGACGAGCGAGAGCCCGGCTTTCTTCTTCGCCGAGGCATCGTGGCAGTCGGCGCAGTACTTTTGCAGTAGCGCGCCGACCGCGGGGGCATCCCCTTCCGCAGCGACGACGGTTTGCGTCGACGTCGAAACAGCGAAAGATAAGGCCGCGATGATAAGCGAAGTACGGAGCATCGATGCCGGAGGTGGGGCTTGAGGCGAGACGCAACGAGGCGTTGCACGGGCCTTTATTATGGCTTGCGTCGTTGCGTTTGTCTGTAGGAAGAGAACCACGCGCCGGCTCGTTGCGCGAGGCCGCACGACGCTGCGTGAAACCGCTCGCCGGCTGTTAAGGCATGGAGTATTCTGGTCGCAATCGCCTTACGCCTTCGCCGAAACGAGAAAACCCGATGAATCGCCGAGAATTCTGCTTAACGACCTTGGCCGGCGTAGCCGCTCTCGGAGGTTCCGAAACGGTTTTCGGCGCGGAGGCCGGTAAATCCGTCGCCGCCGCGGAAGGGGAACTGCTCTACAACGGCATCCGGCTCCCCGCCGCTTGGCCGCCGACCGGCAGCAATAGTACGCTGCATCTTCCGAGCACGCCGCCGTATCTCACGAGTCCGCCGGCGGTGATTAAGATCGACGTCGGGCGGCAGTTGTTCGTCGACGATTTTCTGATCGAGAAAAGTACGCTGACTCGGACGTTTCATCGGCCCGACTATCACCCGAGCGGGCCCGTAGTGCGACCGGATCAGCCGTGGGAACGGCAGGGAGATTTTCCGATGGCGGCCGTCTTCAGCGACGGCGTGTGGTACGACCCGAAAGATCGGCTGTTCAAGATGTGGTACATGGGAGGCTATCGGGCCTGCACTTGCTACGCCGTGTCGCAAGACGGCATCGTGTGGGAGAAGCCGAAGCTCGACATTCAAGCCGGCACGAACATCGTCTCGACCGGCGATCGCGACTCGGCCATCGTCTGGCTCGACCATGAAGAGCCGGATCCGGCGCGCAGGTACAAGTTGTTCCGCGCGCATCGGGAAGTGATCGACGGTCGCGGGAACTGGTTCTTTCAGATTCACGTCTCGGCCGACGGCATTCATTGGGGCGACGTAGTGGCGCGGAGCGCGTCGATCTATCCGCGCTCGACCGTGTTTCGCAATCCGTTTCGCAAGCGCTGGGAATACGGCATTCGAAAAGATTCGAGCACGCAAGTCGGTCGCTGCCGACGCTACTTCGAGTGCGACGACGCCGTCGGCCAAGCCGAATGGGATCCGAAAGATCGCTCGTGGTGGCTCGGGGCCGATACGCTCGACATTCCGCGCGAGGATACGAAGTTCCCGCCGCAGCTCACGAACCTCGACGGCGTCGCCTACGAGAGCTTGATCCTCGGCTTGTTCACGCTCTATCGGGGCACGGCTCCCGAAGCGAGCGGCCGGCCGGAGTTGAACGACGTGTGCCTCGGCTTCAGCCGCGATGGGTTCCACTTCGCGAGGCCGGATCGAAGACCGTTTCTGCCGATGTCGGAGACGAAGGGAGATTGGAATTGGGGGAACGTGCAATCGGCCGGCGGCGGTTGCCTCGTCGTCGGCGATAAGCTGCATTTTTATTGCAGCGGCCGGAGCGGCACGCCGGAGAATCGCGAAGCCGGCGGCTCGACCGGGCTCGCTACCTTACGACGAGACGGCTTCGCGTCGCTCGATGCCGGTGCGGAGGAAGCTTCGGTGACGACCCGGCCGATGACGTTCACGGGGAAGCATCTGTTCGTGAACGTCGACGCACCGAAAGGGGAGCTCCGAGCCGAGTTGCTCGACGAGCGCGGCGCGCCGCTCATGCCGTTCGCCGCGGCCGATTGCCTCGCGACGTCAGTCGACTCGACGACGCACAGGATCGCGTGGAAGTCGACCGACGATCTCTCGCCACTCGTCGGCAAGCCGGTGCGGTTTCGCTTCACGCTCAAGAACGGCCGGCTGTTCGCGTTCTGGGTGAGCCCGGATACGACCGGCGCAAGCCGCGGATATGCCGCCGCCGGTGGGCCGGGAACGACGCAGCCGGCGTGATCGGACGCTCGGCGCCGGCTCGCTACTCCTGCGGAGCCGGGGTGTAGATGAGGTCGGCCGGCGGCAGGCGTGTTTTCACGTCGAGGAAGTCGAGGTAGCAGCCCCAGCCGCCGTTGCCTTGCATGATCTTGAACACGACTTCGTTGCGGCCGGCCTTGAGCTCGACGGGAATCAGCGTCGAGCCGGCCGAAGCCGGGTGTGAGCTGTCGTCGTTCATGATGAGCTTGCCGTTGAGCCACGCTTTGCCGCCGTCGTCGGTGCCGGTCGAGAAGATTGCGCTCCCCGCTTTCGGGCTCTCGACATACACGACCGCATACGCGCTCACGTTGTCGTGAGGGTTGATGTGCTTCGTCAGGTTGAGCATGCCGGAGCTTTCGCCGGCGACGACCTTCCACTTCTGCTCGTTACCGAAGCCGTCGACGTGGCTCCGCTTCAGATCGATTCCCGTGGCGATCGACTGCTCGGGCCCGAAGATTTTTTCGATGTCTTTCTCGAACGGTCCGATGATCGACCAGAGGCGAACGTTGAGCGGCTGCTCGACCCGGCTGCGAATGCGATTCGCCGTGGCGGCGTAGGTCGCCGTCCAAGGAGCGCGGGCGAGGTCGACGTTCGGCACCGCGAACGAAACGGTTTGCGATTCATTCGGCGCAACGGGGCCGAACGACTGCGTGATCGGCTCGACGTCGTGCGGCCCTTTCAGCCGGAGCTCGAGCGTGCCGGAGATCGGCGCATTGCTCAAGTTCTTCACCGCGGCGGCCAGCGGCTGCGCTTTCTTATCGAGCGCGCTCGGCGATTGCGGCTGCACTTGCACGGGCGAAACGAACTCGACGAACACCGAATCGGTTTCGACGACCGCGGTCTTGTCGGGTGCGCCGTACTTTTCGACGCCGATGAAGTAGGCGTCGATCGGCAGCCGGCCGGCATCCAAGATCGACGACGGCTCGACCTCGAGCATGGTCTCGAACTTTGCGCCGGCCGCGATCCCGAACAGGGTTTCCGGCACGGGCTTCCACCCCTCAGGAACACCGATGCGGAGCTGCGCCGCCAGCGGTTTCGCGAGGTGGTTGTGAATCGAGACTTGCAACTTTCGCGGAGCCGGGGCCGATTGCGGATCGGCCGGCGAGATCGAAGCGGCGACTTGCACATCGCCGGCCGGTCCGTAGAGCTCGACTTCGCGGACCATCACCTTCATCGGCATGCCTTTGCCGCCCCAGGTCTGCCGCAAGATCGTCGTCGCGGCGTCGTCGGGGGCGAAGCCTTGCGTTGCGCGGAGGACGACGAGCCGCAGCTTCGACGTCTCCACAGGCTCGAAACGATGCACGAACAGATGGCCGCCGTCGTACCAACTGTTGCCGTTATTCTGACCATGTACGGCCGTGTCGGTCGGCGTGAGAGGAGTGCGCACTTCGGCAAGCGTTTTCCACTGGCCGGCAACTTCGGCCTGGAGATCGTAATCGAGCAAGGCGCAGAAGTTGTTATCGGCCTGCACGCCGTGAACCACGGCGGTGTTCACGCGCCGCGGCGTGGGGAGCGCGAGTTCGAGCGTCGGATTGCCTTCGCTCGGCCAATCCCCTTGCCAGATCTTCTTGCCGTCGGTGCCGCCGTGCGGATGGCCGGCGTTGTAGGTTTCGACGATGCCGTTGTTCAGCAAGGCTAAGCCGTTGGAAGAGGTGCTCGAGTAGGCGACTTGAGCCCGCAGCGCGATGTTGCGGCCGAAGTCGAGCGGGACCGCCGTGATCGAGCGCTCTTTCTTCGCGCGCAGGTAGACCGGCAATTGCGCGGCCTCGACGACGACCTTCCCACCGACCACGGAGACCTGTCCGACATTGCCGAACGGGTCGACAAGTTCCAGCGCATCGGTCCCCGCGGCAGTGAATTCGACCGGCAAGCTCGCAGCGCCGAGCGTTTGCAGAACGATCGTCTCGGTGTCGCCGGCGACGTAGCGCAGCCCGAGGACTAAGCTGTTGCCGCTCGGGCCGAAGTCCACCGGGCCCACGTAGGATTGGCCGGGGGCTTCCGTCATCGCGGAGCGCGTGCGGAGGGCCAGCGCGGCGGGATAAGGACCGCTGCGCGACCAGACGTACGACGGGACGGTGTTGTAGCCCCCTTCGTTGAGATAGTAATGGTTGTTGAACTTCGGCGGCACTCCGAGCGACTCCAGCAGACTGCGATGCAGCGTCGTCCGCTCGGCTTGCACGAGGCCGGTGAAGTTGCCGCCGCGCGAGGCCGAGATGGCCCGCTCGGTTTGCCAAACGGGCTTGTCGCCGATGCCGTACTTCGCGAGCAACTCACGGAGCGCCCAATATTTCCAGCGCCAGTGTGTCGCGTCGACGCTTTCGTGCCCTTCGTAGTCGTGGATGCTGACGATGTCTAAATACTTCCCACCGCCAGCCTTCAAAAAGATCTCGATCCACGGCAGCGAGATGCCGCAATGCGAAGGGCCGAGCACCAGCGCCTCGGGATCGGCCGACTTGATGACGGCGTACGAGTTCTTGAGGAGCGTCGCGTAGTCTTCGGCCGACATCGAGAAGTTCGGCTCGTTCATCACCTCCCAATACTTCACGCGCCCTTTGAGCCGTTCGACGTAGCGGCGAATGTTGTCCGGCGTGCAATCCTTCTTGTCGGAGAATTGCAACACGACGGTCGCGCCGAGCTTGACCGCCTCGACGGCGTCGTGCTCGAGCTTGTTCAGGTTGTCGGACTTGCCCGGCTGGTCGAGCTTCGGGTGCAATCGCATGTTCGACAGGCCGCAAAACATCTGCCGCGGCGCATCGTCCCAACTGCCATTCGCCTCGCCGGCCGCGAGTCGCGACTTCATCTGCGCGTAAGCCGGCGTAACACCGAGATGTTCGCCGACCGAAAGAAGCTTCTTGCCGTCGATGCTGCAATCGCAGGTGATCGTGTACCAACCGAACTTCGGCGGGGTGAACGAGAACGTATGCTCGACATCTTTCCCTTGCGGCAGCGCAAGGTCGAATTTCCCCTGGTCGACGATCTTGCCCCACGCGTCTTGAAACCGGTAACCGACCTCGACCGCGCCGATCTGCCGATTCGCCGCGGCGACCTGAAACTTGAGCCCGATCGGCTGGAGATCGTAAGCGGTGTTGTAGGGTAGCGGCACGACGATCGAGGGCTTGAAGCCCAGCAGCAGGGCGTTCCGTTCGCGCACCCCTTTGCCGCCGGAATGCAGGAAGTCGGCCTTCGCGCGGATGAGGGCCGGCGTCGGGCGATAGAACTTATAGTGGACGTGCTGCGGATCGCGCGATTCCGGAAACGCGGCCCACAGCCGATCGTGTGGGTCGATCGCCAGCGGCACGAACGAGCTATGAATGCTCCAAGGGTCGGCCCATTTGAATTGTCCGTCGCGCTGCCGGACGACGGTGAACGAGGCGTCGTATTTCGTCACCAAGCCGGGATTACCCCAGGTCATCGTGTAGACGTTTCCTTCCGAATCGGTCGCGACCGAATGCAGCGGCTCGCTCCCGTCGTCGTTGCGCGTGCTGCTTCCCGCGCCGGCCGTGCGGAGCAGCTTGCCCGTCGGGCTGAAGACGTAGATCTGATTGAGATCGGCCAAGAAGATGAAGTTCCCTTTCGGATCAATCGCAAGATCGACGATGTTGTCCAACTTCTTTTCGAGCTGGATGCCGATGCCGGACGAGCCGTCGGATTTGATCGTCTCGATCCGCTCGCCGCCGAGCCACGACTTCCCCTTGCCGCGCCGCGACTCGATCACGTATGTCGGGCCGTCTTTACCGTAAGCGGGAACCGCGATCGCGGCGGCCCCTGCGACCGGAATGCTGCGGAAGCCTCGGCCGTCGGAATGGATTTGCCACACGCGATCCGCTTCCGGTTGCGTGACGAAGATCTCGCCGGCGTGGTTGACGACGATTCTTTGCGGGACGTTCTTCTCGCCGAGCGCGGCGGAGCCGACGGCCGCATCGTCGAGCGAGCGCTCGCTGAGAAAGCGCCCGTCGTTGTCGAACTTTTGGATGCGCCGGTTGCCGGAGTAAGTCTTCGTTTTCTGATCGTACTTCGGACCATCGAGCACGTAGAGATTGCCGGCCCGATCGAAGGCGAAATCGTAGACGACGGTGAACTGCCCCGGCCCCGTGCCGGGCCCGCCGAACTCCAGATCGCAGCCGTCGCTGATGGCCTGCACCGGCTGCGCGCCGGAAAGAGAGATTGCGACGAAGAGAGGTAACGATACGCCGAGCCGCACGGCTCGCAAAAACAGAGGGACGATGGGCATCGGTCTGTGCTTAGGGCTTGGTGATGGAACGGCTAATGAAAACCGATCCATCGTATCCTAAGAAAGTGGAGGCGTCCAAACGTCACGCAGCGGACGATCCGCAACGAAATCCGGATATCGCAGGACGAATTAGGGTTGCTGGATCGCGCTGCGCGAGGTAAGAATTCGAGCTGGTCGCGTAAGATGCGGCTTGCGGCAGCAAGGCGGTTAGAGAAAGACCGCTAGAGGTTGCGGCCTATATGGAGCGCATGTCGTGGATAGCCGCAGCTTTATCAAGTCGAAGGAGACGAACCACGCTAAGCCTCCGATTCTCGATGCGTTAAATGCCGAGAGTGATCGTGGCTGTGCTCTAGTTGCCGCCGAATATATCGACGATCAGTTAGGCGAGGTCCTGCTTTTCAGCCTTGTGAAGATGGCGAGTAAGGGTGGCGATCGCGATGCCGTTTCCAATGTAATACGTCAGTTTTCCGTTGATCTAAAAGCAAAGTCCGGGCTTTGTTTGGCAATCGGTTTGATTAGTTGCGAACTATATCAGTCGATCCAATATCTCAAAGACGTGCGCAACTTCATGGCGCATTTCTCCGGCTCGGGCGAACTCAGCGACGATCTAGTACATACTTTCGTAACTACGCTCGCGCCCGAGCTTCGATCACTGCGAGATTTAAGCCAACAAACAAAGCGAATCTTTGATCAAGCGACCGGACCAGTTATGGCCCGTGAAAATTTCATTGACTCGGTTGCGTGTATTTCGGTTTGGCTCAACAAACTTTATACCGAAGCATTGTCGGCGTGATCGCTCCACCTCGACTTGCTGAGTTGCAAACGATGAATGCTTCAACTCGCGACGTTAAGGGCATGTTCAGCCATGCGGCAGCCATTTTATCCGGAATGTAAGAGTACCAATCCATACCGTTTGCGAACTTTTCGCAACCCTTACCTGCTGCGGCTCTTTCCGCGCGCGATCATGCAGCGCAACCGCACGTGGCAGACTTCAAATTAGGGCACTACCGCAGCGCTACTTCGCAATCCGAGCGAGCGGCACCATCAGGAAATGAACCCCTTGGCGGTTCATGAACACCGTGCCGACGTGGTCGGGATCGAGTTGGATCGTGCGGGCGGAGTAGTAGCGCGCGGCGACGTTCGTTTCCGGCAGCAGTGTGACCGTGCGGTCGCCGTTCCAGGTGAGGCCGTCGTCGGCGGAGAAGTTGTAGCGCAGCCCTTTGTTGTCGTTACCGACGCCCCAGGTGACGAGCAGCCGGCCGTCTTTCACGACCGTCAGGTATCGGCCTTCCTCGGTGTCTCCCTCGGGGAGGGCCGCGAAGTTTTCGATCGAGGTCCAGGTCTTGCCGTCGTCCTGCGAGCGAAGCAACACCGGGCCCATCGCCAAGAGGGAGCCGGCGGCCGTGCGCACGATCTGCCTAAACGCATGTTGCTTGCCGCCGGCAACCGCAACCGGAAAGACGGTCAACGCGCCCGACTTCGGGTCATACAAGCGGGGCGGTCCTACGCGGAGCGGCAAGAGCCAACGCCCGCCGTCCATCGGCAGCACGTTGTGCCGCACTGCGCCGAGATGCGTACCATCGACCGGGCCGATCAGCGTTTGCTCGGTCCAAGTGACCCCTTTGTCGGAGCTGAGCGAGTAGAGGAGGGCCCGTTCGTAGTAGTTGTCTTTCTTCTTGTCGTCGGCGATGTAGTTCCAGGTGACGAGAATACGATCGTCGGGCAGGACGTCGGCCGTGCCGGGATAGATCTCGAAGACCTTGACTTCGCGAATCGCGTCGGGCCGTTTGGCCGAAGTCGCAATCGGCTCGGCCGTCGTCCAGGTCGTTCCGCCGTCGGTCGAGCGCGAACACATCAGGACGTTCGCCCCTTTGAAGACGACGACTAACGTGCCGTCTTTCGTTCGGCAGATCGAAGGATGAACGTGTCCGCCGACCGTTTTATCGATGATCGTGATCGGCTTGTCGTCATCGGCGGCATGGCTGATGCCGGTAGGCGCGAACAGCGACGCGAAAACGAAACCGATCGCGGCGGCAAGTCGGGTGTGCGACATCATACATAGCTCCAGGCGGGCGTATGGGAGAGTGCGGTGGCGATAGTGAGCGGCGGCGGGCGCGGTTACTTCGCCTTTGCCTGCGTCTTCACCGGCGTGCTTACTTGGAAGCGGAATTCCTTGAAGGCGTCCGGTTGCAGGCCGATGTCGCGCTTCAAGAGTTCCGGGTTCGTGGCGAAGAACGTATTGAAGTCGACCTTCACGGCGGCGTCCATCAGCCGATCGGGCGCGAAACCGGGTTTAACTTTCGCATTGGGAGCCGGCCCGGGATCGCCGGCGAAGAGCGGGTCGGCGAAGAGCGGATCGATGATGTGCTTGCCGAGCTTAGCGACCGGGAAGTCTCTCACCAACGCTCTTTCGCTGAGCGGGAAGATATCGCGGAGCAGATAACAATTGTTGTGCTGCCGAAACGCCTCGATCTCGCCGTCGACGCAGAGCAAGCCGAGATTCAGCCGGGCCTTCTTGTCGAACATGTCGGTGAAGATATTGTTGTCCATCGTCGAAGGCTGCGTCTTCGTGTTGCGCAACACCATGGCGAAGATCATCGGCGCGGCGAACACATTGTTGCGAGCGACGAAGTTGGGGCAACGATAGATGTAGATCGCTCCCCCCATCTTGTTCGTATTTACGCAGTTGGTGATGGTGAGGTTCTCGGTGAAGTAAGCGTCGACCGATTCGGCCGAGTAGCCGCCGCGACCGTCGGAGAGGCAGCGGCTGATTTCGATATCGCTCCCTTCATAGAGATGAAACTCGGCCCCTTTCCCGAGCGGCCAACGGCTATCGGGGAACATATTGAAATTGGCGAGGTAGAAGCCGTCGAAGCGAAGATAGCTTTTTCGGCCGACGACGAAAGCGTTGTTGAGAGCCTGCTGAGCCCCATCGAGCTCGACCCGTTCTCCGGGAATCGAGCGGAACGTGATCGGGGCTCCCTTCGCGCCGGTAGCGCGCATGCGGACCCGCTCCGAGTATTTGCCGCCGGCGATCATGACGGTATCCCCGACGTTGACCTTCTCCGACGCACGGCGGATCGTCTTCCACGCTTGCTCGCGCGACAGGCCGGTTCGCGCATCGTCGCCGTCGCCGGCGACGTAGTAGGTCGCCGGGGGGGCGTCTTGCGCGGCCGTGGTGAATTCGAGCAGATCGTCGGCGAGCGCGACCGGCTGGGCGTCGTACTTCGCGACCATTTCCGTCGGGATCGAGAGCTTCTTCATGCGAAAGTAATACTTCCGGCCCGGCGTTAGGCCGGTGAAGCTATAGGTGCCGAAGCAGTTGACGTCGTACAGCCCTTTCTTCTCGCAGGCGGGAGTCTCGCCCCAGGCGAATTCGCAAGTCGCGGGGAGCGAAGTCGTCCATTCGAGGTTGGCCGTCGTCGCACTCACGGAGTGCAGCTTCGGCTTGTTGACCAGTTGCAGCTCGCGGCGATAGGCCTCGTCGCGATAAGGCCCGATCGCTTTGCCGAGCGGCCCGCCGGCGGTAAACAACTCGGGGTTCTTCAAAGCAGCGACCCCGTCGACCATGGCGAATTGCGGCGCGAGCTCTTGCGACTTCTGATCGTAGCTCTTGTGCAGATCCGTCAGGCTTCGCTTCGCGCCGTCGACTTCCCACGCGGCCGCTGCACCGGCGTAGCTGTTGTAGTTCGAATAGGCCACGGAATCGGCCCCGGCGAGCTTAATCGCCGGCGACTGCGCGTTGTCGTAGAGATTGCCGCTGAGCTGCACTCCGGAACAACGAGCGAGATCCAGCGCGGCTTGTTGAAAGCCGGTGAACGTACAGTGACTCACGGTCAGCGCCCGAACGTTCGCCGCTTGAATCGCAGTGTTCTTCGCCGAGAACACGCATTGCTGAAACCCGATCGCGCTGCCGTTTTCCAGTTGCACCTGATCGGCAAAGCGAACTCGCGCGAATTGCAACGAACTGGCCCCCTTGATGCGAACCGCACCTTCGACGACGGCCGCGCCGGTGCCGCGCCCGCGCACGATGATCGGAGCTTTCGCACTTCCCGAGGCTTGCAGCTCGAAGCCGCCGGCGTAGGTGCCCGGCTCTAGGTAGAGCGTGTCGCCCGGTTCGAGAGTCTTTACGGCACGCGCGATGGTCTTCCACGCTTTACCGATCGAGAGCCCGTCGGCTCCGTCGTCGCCGGTAGGCTTCACGTAGAAGATGTTCTCGGCATACTGCACCGGGCCTCGATCTACTCCCTTAGGGCCGGTCTTGCGGAAGCGCGAGGTCGCTTGCAGGCGATAGTCGTAATTGTCAGGGTCGGCGAACTCGTTGCGCGGCTCGAGCTCGGTCTCTTTTTCCAAGATGATGTAGTCGGTCGACGGATGCTCGACGTGAGCCGAACGGCCCACGATGCTGCGTAGCAGATTCGTCGAGTGGACGTTCCCCCTCGTCGTGCAGTTCTCGACGACATGAAAGTATTCGTAGCCGGTCTTGATCTTGAAGTCGGCCGTTTGATTCCCCCACGCGAGATTGTTCGTCAGGCGGCTCATCTTCTCGGGCACGTTTCCGCCGTCGTCGGCTCCCGGCGGTGCGCCGCCGGTGCCGTAAATGTTGATGCCGTACATGCCGTTGAGAAACGCCGTTGAATCCCGGATCGTGTCGCGTCGAGCGCCGAAGATCGAGATCCCGCCCATGTCGCCGAAAGCGAACGCGGAATTGTTTCCCCAAGCCGTGCAACGCTCGACGACGTTTTCGCCGCTGCCCGGCTCACCGGAATTCATGCCGATGCCCCAGCCGTTCAAATACGCTCGGCAATCGCGGATCGTACATTGGTGGCCCGACAGCAGGAACATGCCCCACACGCTGCCGGCCGTTCCCATGGTGTAGTGAATGACTTTCATCGAGCTGAAGCCCGTCACGGTGATTCCCTCGATCACGACGCGCTTCGCGCCGACCAAGTAGATGCCGTTGTTGGGATTGATCGCCACGCTATAGCGATGCGTCTCGATCGGCTTCATGTCCGACGTCGAAACGTAGAGCTTGCCGCCGGCGATGTCGTGAAAGAACGTGCCGGGAATGAATTCCAACTCAGTGCTGTTCGGCATCCGATTCAAGATCGACAGCGTGTCGATTTCGTTGACGACCGGAACTTCTCCCTTGAAGTCGAAGTCGGCGACGTAGACGAACTGCTTGCCGGGCACCGCGCGGAACTTCGGTGCGGGCACATCGCCCCGGAGCAGCACCGTGCCGGAGATCTCGGCACGAATCACGGTCTCTTTGTCCGCGCTGCCGAGATTCTTTCGTTCGATCGACTCCGTATACTCGCCCGGGCCGATGCTCAAGGTGTCGCCGGGTTGCAACGCCGCGACTCCCTTCTGCACAGTGAGAAATGCCGCGTCGCGCGATGTGCCCGCGTGGGCGTCGTTGCCTTGCTTGTTGACGAATAGCTCGGCGGCGTTCGCTTGCGCACTCGCCATCGTTAAGAGAGCGATCAGGGCGCAACAACGGAACGATTGAAAAATCTTCATCATGAAGGTCTCACCGGAATAGGCGGCAGGTGTATCAAGACACGAAGCAACGATCACGATCGTCGCATGTCGAAGCAGACAGCAGGCGGGAGCAAGCGGAGTGTGTGTAGTGTGGGGGGTGATGCGGGCGGGGATTCGTAGCAGCTTGGGAACCGGCGGCGATCAGCCGAGGCCGTCGCCGGCGCCCCAAGGTTCTAACAGTTTTAATTGTTTTCCGGCAAGCGCTTGATAGCAATCCGGTAAATCGAAATGCAGCAGCACATCCGGCAATAGCGTGTGGTAAGGCCAGCGATAGTCTTCCGTCTCAGCCACTTCGGCAAACGACCGCAACGAGTTTTTCAGCGTCGTTTGCACCACTGCCGGGCTCAATAACGCCGCGAAGACGCCGGCCAGCGCGCCCCAGCCCTTTGCTGCCAAATGGATTTCCGTGTGCCCTTGATCTTGGAGCCAGCCGAGCACACGCAGCACATCGAACGTCTTTTGGCCCAGGTACGGCTTGTCGAGCATGATGCCGTTGGCGGCGTAAAAGTAATCGGCGTCGAATGCATACGTCCGATCGCGCGGGCCGCCGATATCGGCGCGCGACTCTCCGATACCGCGCACGTCGCACCCGTAGATCGCCGCATCTTTCTCAGCGTTCAGCAACTCCGCGAACAACGGCTCTTTGCGCATTTCGGCGTCGGCCGAAAGATGGGCGACATACAACAAGGCTCGCTTCGCGCCGCGCGGCGGGCGGGCCACGTGCGGCTCTGCGGTCAAGCGCGTGACGATGGCTTGTATGCCGGGCTCCGTCGTCACGGCATACGTGCAATAGTTCTTCGTCGAATAGCGGTTCTTTCCGGCGCTGCGCAGGATCGAATAGTCGGGCATGCCGTCGACTTCCGGCATTTTCAGCAGCGCGCGCGCCGCGTTGCGCAGGGCTTCGTCGTCGAGCTTCGGTCGCGTTTTCTTGAGGCTTGCGCTTCGTTCGCGCGTAAACGAAAACACGGTGCGCGAGTTCTCATATAGAACTTGACCGCGCGGCGTACACCACAACGTCTCATCCTGTTCGACCATGATCGGCGGTTCTTCCGATGAACCGGTAACGCCGGCCGCGGCGTTGAACACGCGGTACGTTACTTCTCGATTCGCCTTCGGATACGAATGCGTGTGCGGCCCGGTCTTCAGATGAATGTCGTTCGGCTTGCCGAGCAACGCATACAAATGCTTCAGACGCGCAAACGTCTCTTGGCTGCCGCGGATATCGAAGAAGTCTTTTTCTTGCGTTTGGATGACGATCGGCTTCGGCGCGAACGCCGCGAGCATGTCGCTCTGATCGAGGCCGAGCGCAAGTACGCGCCGCAGGCATTGCTCGGTGTCTTGCGTCAGTTCGTTCTCCGCATTCCGACGGAGCGTCGTAATCCAACCCGACGGCGCCGCCATCGTGAAGCGTGGCTCTAAAGCGCAAAGATAGGCGGTCTCCATGCCGCCGCCGGAATTGCCGGTGATGCCGACCCGCTGCGGATCGATCTCGGGGCGCGAGAGAAGGTAGTCGAGCGCGCGAATGCCGTCCCAAGCAAACCACGCGCTGCCGGACTCGCCGACGAGTACCTGCTGGTTGCAAGTTTGCGCATGCTCGAAGGTCGAGTATTTGTAGCGCGAGCCGATGCCGTCGTTCAAGTATTGGTAGCGCTCTCCTTGACCGGTAGGGTCGTAGATGAGCACGGCATAGCCTTGCAACACGAACCCCTGCACGATCGAATATTCCGCTATGGCGCTCTTGCTGTTCTCGGAATGACCGCACGCGACGACCACTGCGGGGAGCGGGCCCGAGCGATTCTTCGGCAGATATAAATTGCTGGCGACTTGCAGGCCCGGGCGGCTCTCGAAGATGATCTTTTCGATGCGATAACGCTCGCGCTCGACGACGCCGGTCGTGCGTGGGAGCAGCGGCGTCTTTTCCGGAGCGGGCCCGAAGCAGTTGCGCAACCGTTCGCGCACCGACAGCACGTAGGCTTCGGCATCGGCGCGGGTTTTCAAAGCGGCGCGACGCGCGTCTCCCGCGGCTTCGATCTCGCGCACTTGCCGCACGAGCCATTCCTGCATCATCCGCGGAAAGCGATTCAGCGGCTCGATCGCCGGCTTGGGAGCATTTACTTCCTTCGGCTCTGCGGCTGCGAGGCGGCCGTGCGAAGCGGCCTGAAATAGCGGAGCCCCCAACAGTCCTATGCCGGCCGCAGACAGCATCTCACGTCGACCGATACGGAGCGGGACAGGCGTCATGATGGGGTTCACAGGTGCTCGGTCTTGGGCGTCGACGGTAGTCGAACATACGCCGTAGCATGAGAACCTAGCCGTAACGCGAATGCAACAGGATTCACCTCGCGTCCGTGGGCAGCGCGGCCGCGTCTCTACTTCACTGCTTCTCAAGCTCGGCGAGAGTCTTACGGACCTTGTCCTTATACATCGCCGCGACCACTTCATGGTCGAGCACGAGCTTCGCGGCGGCTTGCTTCTCCGCCAACGTCGAAGTGGGAATGCCGCACACCGCGTCGAACAAATCCAAAGTCATCATCGCCGCGAAGATGCTCCGCTGCGGCACCGGCCCGAGCCGCTTACGCAACAGCTCGACCGCTTCGCGCCGCACTACGATGGCTTCCGCCGGCCGCTTCGCTAGATCGTAAAGCGAGGCGATCCGGTTCATGACCTTCCCCGTTTCATAGGGCGCGGCGACCGTCGCTTGTTGGTGGGCAAGTTCGATGGCCCGCTCGTAGCTTTGCTTGGATGTAAAAAACTGGACCGCGCTCTCGAAAGCCTTCGCCTGGCGGTCTTTCGCGGGATACGGCAATTGGAGAAACGACCGTAGCTCGCTTTCGATTTGCTCGCTCGTCGAGCGTGGATCGTCGGCCATGATCTGCAATCGCAAGACCCCGGCCGCGCTCCGCTGATACATCGTGGCCTGCGGATCGTTCGCCGCCGTAGCTGCGAACTCCAAGGCTTCCGCATAGCGTCGTTGAGTCCAGCGGAGCAGTGCCAATTGGCTATTCGCTTCGACGCGGTAGACCGGCAACGATTCTTTTTCGAGGTATGCTCGCGCGGCCGCTTCGGCTTCGTCGGGCTTGCTTCGATAAAGCTTGCCGAAAGTGGTGCGATACGCGAGGAGCTCGGCGTTGCCGGCCGCGCCGCGAGCGCTTGCGGCATCATCGACGATGAACTTCGTGCGCGTCCAGGCCCGCAGCATTCCGGCACCGTAGCTCCGTGCCATCGCGGGATCTAGCGCAGGCTCCGGCTGCGTATAAGGGACTTCAAGCGTCGCCGCGATCACCGCCCCGTCGCGTAGCGCGAAGTGATGCGAGTTCATCTTCGGATTCACGGCGTTCGGCTTCTGCGGATCGGTCAATAAGTTGAGCGGCGTCATTACCGCTTGCGGCCGCTCTTCTTTGATCCAGGCGATGTACTCGTCGAGATTCTCTTTTACGCGCGGCACGCCGAGCCCGAGAAAGTGAAACGCTTCATGAATGTCCCCCCGAAGCGCAGGGCAATGAAAATCGAGCGCATACTTCACTTGCTGCGCTGCGCCCAACTCTTGAATCGCTTGAATCTCGGGATAGATCGGCAGCGGGCCGTAATCGCGATTGTGGTCGTGCGGCGGACGGTTCTTTCCCTGATCGCCGGCTTGCACGCCGTCGCGATCGACCAGCGGCACGGCGAACAGAACGTAACGCTTACGAAACTCAATGCCGGCCGGCGAGTCCGACATCGCTTCTTGCAGGAAACCTTCGAGGACATAGCTTGCCATCGACTCACAAGCATGGTGCCGCGCCGTGACGAGCAGGGCGCTGCGCATCGCGCCGGCTTCGCCGATTTGAAGCAGCTCGACGGGAGTGCCGTTGCGCGTCTTCGTGAGAAATTGTTGCTTCAGATTCGGGTTGCTCGCGTGCTTGGCGAGAAACGTCTTTAAGTCGTCCGGGAGATAAGGAATGGCGACGGCGAAGCGGACTTTCGGATGTTCGGCAGTGAAGTCGTAAGTAAAGGTCTCCCGTTTGTCTTGCGCCGGCACGCCGGTAAGCGGTGCGTAGACGACCTGCTCGGCCCCGAGCCAGCGCCACGACTTTCCTTCGTCGACGCTATAAGCAGGCCCTCGAACGCCGATCTGTTGCGTCCCTACGAACGAGAACGTGACGCGCCCCGGCTGCGAAGCCGAGGCTTCGAAGTTCCAATAGAACCACGGCAGCCCGCCGCGCAGATCAGGCACGACTTGCACGGCGCCGGCTTCGTTTTTCACGACGATTACGTTGCCGCCCGGGTAATCCGAACGGATCGTGAGCTTCATCTCCGCGGCCGATGTCGGCGAAGCCACGATGAGCAAGCCGAAGACAAGTCCGAGTTTTACGATCGGCATCCAGCACCATCTCTGAGAGTGTGGAACTCGGAACCGTCTACTTCTTCTCGCTCGGCTTCGGGGCGACCGGTTTCTGATCGCTCAGCTTTTGCGCAAGAAGCCATTCGTAGAACTTCGGATCGTCGTACGTCATGGTCCAAGAGTCGTGTGCGGCGTCGGGATAGATCGTCAGCTTCGGTTCTCCACCGACTTTCTTGAGCGCGTCGATCATCTGCTGCGAGCGCTCGAGCGAAACCGCGGTATCCTTCGCGCCGTGAAAAGCCCAGGTCGGAATCTGCACGATCTGCTTGGCCCAATAGGTTTCGCCGCCGCCGCAGATCGGCGCGATCGCAGCGAACCGGCTCGGCTTGTAAGCCGCCAGCCGCCAAGAGCCGAAGCCTCCCATGCTTAGGCCGGTCACGTATACGCGGTCGGGATCGACGTGGTACTTGCTTTCGATGTCGTCGAGCAAAGCCATCAGCTCGATCGGTTCCCACAACATTCCCTTCGGGCATTGCGGCGAGACGACGATGAACGGGAAGTCTTTGCCGGCGGCGATCAACTTCGGCGGGCCGTGCTTCTTCACCATTTCGAGATCGGCCCCACGTTCCCCTGCGCCATGTAAGAACAACACGACCGGCCACGCCTTCTGCTTGTCGTACTCTTTCGGCAGATAGAGCAGGTAGTCCATCTGCACTTTCACCTGCACATCCAACTTGGCGGCGCTTTGCCGAGCCGACGGTTCCTCGGCAAACGAACGGACGGTAACGGTCGAAAACAAAATCGCCGTAGCGACGAGCAGACTGTTTTTCATCGGATCACCGGAGGGTTGCGTGCGGAATGCCGGGTCCGATTCTAGCCGCGGAGTCGGCGCGAGGAAAGATTCCCCTCTGCAACTCCGACCGGCTACAATCGCCCCGACGACTTCCTTCTCCTGCTGCAAGGATCACGCCGCCATGCGACGAACCGTTCTCTTACTCTCGTGCTTGGCGCTTCTTTCGCTTTCGACGCCGGTTCGGCACGTCGAGGCAACCGAACCTGCGGCTCCGGTGAAGAGCCTGATCTTGCCGGGCGAGTCGTTTCTCGTCGACGGTCGGCCGGCGTTCATCCTGTGGCCGGCTGCCGAGAATCGAAAGCAGCCGCAGCCGTGGATCATGTACGCGCCGACGTTGCCGGGCCTGCCCGACACTCACGAGAAATGGATGCACGAGCAATTTCTCGCCGCGGGCGTGGCCGTGGCCGGCATCGATGCCGGAGAGGCGTACGGTAGTCCTCGCGGGCGGAAGTCGATGTCGGCGATGTACGATGAACTGACCGAAAAGCGTGGCTTCGCGAAGAGGGTTTGTCTGTTGGGTCGCAGTCGCGGCGGCTTGTTCGTTAGTAGTTGGGCGAGCGAAAACGGCAGCAAAGTCGCCGGCCTCGCGGGCATCTATCCGGTGTTCGATCTACAAACCTATCCGGGCCTAGCACGAGCGGCACCGGCGTATGAGTTGACTGTCGAACAATTGAAGTCGCAGCTGGCGGAGCACAACCCGATCGCGAAGCTCGACGTGCTGGCGAAGTCGAAGATTCCCGTCTGCATCATCCACGGCGATGTGGACAAGGTGGTGCCGCTGGAAAAAAACTCGGCAGTGCTAGCCGAGCGCTACAAGCAAGCCGGCGCTGCGGAAAGCGTGCAGTTGATCGTGGCCGCAGGGCAGGGGCACAATTACTGGGAAGGCTTCTTTCGTTGTCGCGAACTGATCGACTTCGCCATCCGCCAGGCGAAGGCCGGCGCAGCCCCTTAAGAGCGCGATTTGCTTGGGTTGCACTTCTTAATGATGCCGGCGAACGTGCGCGCGAGTTCTTCGTTCGCCGTTCCCACGCGAATGAAAAAGCGCACGGGCACGCGGCCGAAGTAGCGACTCATCGAGCGTTCGTGCAAGGTGGTGGTTCGGCCGCGCGGCAGGCGACCGTAGAGCAGCGCGATGCCGTGGTTGCGCTCGACATAAGTCCGAATCGTCGCCGCGAGCACCGGTTCGACGTGCGGCGCCGGGCCGTCGAATACACGGCTTCGGTCGAGCACTTCCGTAATTTCGGGCTCGTCGGAAAAAGTATGCAGCGATGAGATCAGCGAATACCGGCGCAAGTCGGAAGGATCGACGCTCCGTTTTTTCGCAAGCGGGTGCTTCTTCGACGTGACTAATAGCGTTTCCAACTCATAGCCCGGCTCTTGTTCGACTCCCGGCGCTACGGGATCGGCGATCCGTTGCGTCGTCAGGCCGAAGTCGGCGGCGCCCGCCTCGACCGCTTGCGCGATCTGGCCGTCGCGCAGTTCGAGGAACGCGAGGCGAACCCGCGGCCGTAGCTTAAGCAAGGCATCGACGGCCGCAGGGAGGTCTTCCTGAAAGATCCGCGGAGTTCCGGCAACGACCAGCCGCTCTTCGGCCGCGCCGCGCGCAACCTCGAAGCGCTTGCGCAACGACGCGGTTGACGTGATGATCGGCGCGACCATTTCGGCCAGCATTCGACCTTCGGGCGTGAGATGGCAGCCCCGGCCGTGCGGTTCGATCAGCTTGACACGAAACTCGGCCTGTAGCGCGAGAACTTGTTCGCGCACCGTCGGATGCGTGAGCCCGATCGCGTGGGCGGCTGCCGCCAGGCTTCCCAAGCGGGCGGTTTCGCTGAAGCTGCGCAATTGCTGGAACGTGAGTTCCTTGTAGGTTCGGCGCTTCGCCGGAGGCCGTGGCATGGGGTGCCGATCGCGATAAAGGTTCAACCTGTAGGTTGTAACGAGAAAACGTCGTCTAATTTACACTTGTATCGAGCGTGGTTCCAGCAGAGACTCGCCCATAGCGAATCGCAGCTCTCGAGCGATTCCCC
The DNA here is from genome assembly GCA_021413845.1 of Planctomycetia bacterium. NCBI lineage: Bacteria > Pseudomonadati > Planctomycetota > Planctomycetia > Planctomycetia bacterium. Next base: position 36,697 of record JAIOPP010000149.1, read on the forward strand.
CGCCCTCCGCTACCCGCCTCTTCCGCTACCGCGCACTCGCGAGCCCGTCCCATGCTTAAATCGTTCCTCGCCGTTCTCCTGCTTGCGGCACCCGCGACGGCTGCGGAGGTCGTGTTGTTTCGCGACGGCAAGTCCGATTATGAAATCGTGTTGCCGGATGCCTCGCCGACCCCGGAGTTCGCGGCTTGCTTAAAGCAAACAGCGAGGCTCGTGCAGTCGGCGTTCAAGGCCAACGGCGTCGAGATCGGTATCGTCGCCGAGAAGGAGCACGACGCCGCGAAGCCGGCGATCTTTCTCGGATCGACGAACTTCGCCCTGAAGAACGGCGTCGACACCGAAAAGCTCGTCGATTGGAGCTATGTGCTCAGAGTCGTCGGACGCGATGTGATCGTCGCCGGCCACGATCAACCGACGCCGCTGCCGATCGATCCGAGAACGAAGCAAGGGGAAGGTTGGGATCGCGTCGGCACGGCGAAGGCCGCCGTGGATTTTCTGCGGCAGTACCTGGGAGTTCGGTTTCTCTATCCGGACCTTCCGGTTCGCACTCCGATCAGCGGCGCGGCCGGCATCGACTTGGTGAAGTCGCCGGCGATCGAGTATCTGCCGCTTAAGGCTGCCGTCTTGCCTGGCGATCTCAATGTCGCGAAAACTCCGGTGATGCGCGGCAACATGTCGTATCCGGCGAGCGCCAACTTCTACGACTTGGCGCACAACCGGTTCCCGCGCGTCGACGAACCGTTCGGCGCGCACACTTGGGAAACCGCGATTCCGGCCGCAAAGTACAACGCCGAGCATCCCGAATACTTCGCGCTGCTGAGCGGCAAACGTTGGAAGGCCGGCGACGGAAATGCGCAATACTGCCTCTCGAATCCCGACGTGCAGGAGTTGATTTACCGGCACATGGCGAAGCAGTTCGATGAAGGGAGCGCGGCGGTCGACCTCGGCCAGCCCGACGGCTTCCGCGAGTGCCAATGCGAGGAGTGCGCGAAGCTTTACGACACCGGCAAGGATTGGAGCGAGAAGATTTGGATCTTCGATCGGATCATCGCGGAACGGCTGTTGAAATCGCACCCGACGAAATACGTCACGCTGGTGTCGTATATTCTCACGGAGAATCCCCCGAAGACCTACTCGAAGTTTCCCGCCAACGTGCGCGTGATGTTGACCGGCACGAATGAGGAAGACATCGCGCCGTGGCGCAAGGCGGAAGTGCCGGCCGGCTTCTACGGTTACATTTACAATTCTTGCCCGAACTTGGCCACGCGCTACACGCCGATGCGCACGCCGACCTATGTGGAAGCGCAAGTCAAACGGCTCACCGCGAACAAAATCGACTCGATCTATCGCGACGGCAACGGCTTCCTCTTCGGCACGGAAGGGCCCGTGTATTACACGATGGGGCGGATGTTCGACGACCCGCAGCGGAACTCCGCGAAAGAGCTGCTGCCCGAGTTTTACGAGGCGGCGTTCGGCAAAGCGGCGACGAGCATGCGCTCGTTCTACGAGCAGCTCTATCACGCCATCAATCTCTACTCCGACCATATCGGCACGCGGAACGATGCTTGGACCTATCGCACGGTCGAAGGGCGCGGCCGGAAGTCGGTGACCGATCCGTTTCAATTCATCGCGTTCCTCTATCCGCCGAACGTCCTTTCCTCGCTCGATGCCGATCTCTCGCAAGCCGAGCGCTCGGCCGATACGGTTAAGGTGAAGACGCGGCTGGCGCTGGTCCGTCGCGAGTTCGAGTGGATTCGCAATCTGGCTCGCGTGGTGCATCTGTATCATGCGTTCGAGCTGCAACCGGACGGGCCGTCGCGCGAGCGGTTGCTCGACGCGATCGACCGACGCAACGCCGCGGTCGATGCGCTCTACGGCGACCGCGGAAGCCCGAAGTCCGACGGCGACTGGGCACAGGTTTTGTTTCCCATCATCGGACACGACGCGCACCACCTGCGATTAAAATACGACGGCTATCAAGAGCCCTATTCGCGCACGTGCCTCAACTGGGACACGAAGGCGATGCGCAGCGCTCCGCTGCCGGGCAAGAAACGCCTGACCGTGGCCGCGGCGCAATCGGAGGTAACGTTCGATAGCCCGATCTGGAAGGATGCCGCTGCGAATGAGTTGACACTCGTAACCCCGCTGATCGGGCTGCCGCGCAAGACGACGGTGCGTCTGCTTTACGACAAGACGAACCTCTACTTGCGGGCCGAATGCGATTTGGAGCCGGCGGCCGCGACCGAGTTTCCCGTCTATGGCCGCGACACCGACCTACGGGGGCAAGAAGCGATTGATCTCTACCTTGCGCCGCAAGCCGGGAGCGACGTCGCGTATCGATTTATGTCCGGCGCGGATGCCAAGAGCCGGTGGGATGCCGCGGCCGGTTTTATTACCGATGCGATCGATCCTCGGTACGGGCAAGACGATCCAACCTGGAACGGCGAGTGGCGAAACGAAACGCGGGTCGATGCGAAAGCCGCTCGCTGGGAGGCCTTGATCACGATTCCTTTCAAGAGCCTCGGCGTGCAACCACCGAGCGCGGGAACGACCTGGCGCGGCAACATCGCTCGTTACCATCCTCTACGTCCGTACAAGGTCGATCGCTCGATCTGGTCGTCGACGCTCGGGAATGCGAGCATGGACGACAGAAGCGTGTTCGGCGAGATCGTGTTCGAGTAGGCTGGGAAATCGGTTTCGTTTTCGGGGCGCGACACACAGACGGAGAGCGAGCGTTCGCCATGTTGAATCGCATCCTCATCGTGCCGATCGCGATCGTGTCGCTGCAATTCGTAGCGCTGCAAGCGGCGGACGTACCGCTTGTCGCCGAAGGAAAGCCGCGCGCGGCGATCGTCATCGCCGAAAAGCCGGCGCGATTGGTCAAGCTCGCGGCGGAAGAACTCCAAAGCTATCTGTTCAAGATTTCCGGCGCTACGTTGCCGATCGTGCATGCGCCTCCGAATAACGGCGACACGGCGATCTACATCGGCCGGAGCACGGCAACGGACGCGCTGAAGATCGGCGACGAAGGATTGAAGTACGGCGCGTTTCGCATAGTCGCCGGCGAGAACCACGTCGTATTGTTGGGGCACGACCTCGACTTCATTCCTAAAGAGCCCTGGGCGCCGCATTACGGACACACTCCGAAGATGCTCGCCGACTGGGACAAGCTCACCGGGGAAAAGTGGGGCAATCCGATCGGGGCGAGTTTGATGCGCGGCTACAACAAGCCGCTCGGTTTGTGGCATGCCGATCGAGGAGGATCGCTGCAGGCCGTGTATGAATTGCTTCGGCGACTCGGTGTGCGGTGGTATATGCCGGGCGAACTGGGAGAGATCGTGCCGAAGACGGCGACGGTCAAGCTCGCGCCAACCGACGAAACCATTCGCCCGGACTTCGCGCAACGAGAATTTCATTTCACGTTCTACTGGGGTGCGACGAAAGACGACATTCTCTGGACACTCCGCCTGGGCCTCAACCACGGCGACGAAGTGCGCGGGCTCGGCGAACCCGGCCACGGCATGAGCGCCGTCACGATGCGCGACGAAACGAAGCAAGCGCATCCCGAATACTACGCCCTTTGGAACGGCAAGCGAGCGGTGGCGCACTACGGAGGGGCGCAATGCTTGTCGTCGGAGGGACTGCTGCAGCAGAACGTGAAATACGTGCGCGCGATGTTCGATCTCTACGACGAGCCGATGGTTTCCGTCATGCCGGAAGATGGCTACAGCAATGCCTGCGAGTGCGAGCTTTGCCGCGGCAAAGAAACGCCGGCGCGTGGCTTCAGCGGCAAGATCTCCGACTATGTGTGGGACTACGTGAACCGCGTTGCCGTCGAAGTTTACAAGACGCACCCGCACAAGAAGGTGAGTTGCTTCGCGTACGGCACCTACACCCAGCCGCCGGGGAAGATCGCGAAGCTGAGCCCGAACTTAGTCGTCGGCATCGTGCAGCCGCGGCGGTTTTTCAACGATCCGGCGAAACGAAAGGAATTCGTCGACCTACGGCAAGCGTGGATCAAGAAACTGCCCTCGGCCGAGCCGCTGATGATCTGGGAGCATTATCCCTTCACGGCGCCGGGCAAGCCGTCGTACGGAGTTCCCGCTTACTTTCCGCATCTGATCGCCGAAGACCTCCGGTCGTTGAAGGGAATCTCGCAAGGGGAAGTGATCGAGGTAATGTTCGACGAGAAGAAGTCGTATGGACTGCACGCGCCGGCGTTCAATCATTTGAATCTTTACGTGACGACGCGCCTCTATTGGGACGCCGAGCAAAACATCGACGCCTTGCTCGCCGAATACTATCGCAACTTCTACGGCCCTGCGGCCGCGGAGATGCAGGCCTTCATCGAATACTCCGAAGCGAGCTGGCGCGACCTTGCCAAAAGCGGGGATAAGAAGAGCGTCGAAAAGATCGAGCGGATGTTCGTCTTGCTCGCTAAGGCCAAGGAAAAGGCTCCGCCTGATTCCGCTTACGGACAACGCATCGCGCTGCTTGCGGATTACCTTCGCCCGATGGCCGAGCTGCGCGAGCAACTGGCGAAAGGCCGCGGCAACGTCCCTTCGGCACGAGCCACGAAGCTCTCGAAGGTCGGCATCAAGATCGACGGCAAACTCGATGAGCCGGCCTGGAAGGGGCTCGCCGCTTACGGTTTCGGCGAGCTAGAGACGGGCCGCGTACCGGCGTTCAAAAGCTCGTTTCGCACCTGCTGGGCCGACGGCAATCTCTACTTCGGCATCACTTGTTCCGACCGCGACACGAAGACCCTCAACATCGGCACGCGAAAGAACGAAGATGGCCGCATCTGGAACGGCGACTGCGTCGAGCTGTTGCTGGAAACGCAGATCCACTCCTATTATCAACTCGTCGTGAATCCGGCCGGCGCGATCATCGATCTCGATCGCAAAGGAGGACTCAACGAAAGTTGGTCGTCTGAAGCCGAGGTTGCCGCTCACATCAGCGAGGATTCATGGACCGTCGAGATTCGCATTCCCATGGCCGGCGACGGTAAGACGGAGAATATCGATCCGCTGCATGGGGTGTCGGGCCGCGAGCCGACGGAGCTTTATCCCTGGTATATCAACGTCTGCCGACAACGAGTACGCGACAACGGCTCGGAACTCTCGGCCTTCTCGCCGACCTCGAAAAACGACTTTCACGACATGCTGAAATTCGGATCGCTCTATGCCAAATAAACTTTACGCACGCCAGCAGCGCACGCTCTTCCTACTGTTCGCGAGCCTCGTTGCGCCGGCATCGTCGGCCGTGGCCGACTACGTGGAAGATCGCCAAGCGGCGATGAAGCTCACGGCTGCCGGGAAGCACGAAGAAGCTTTCGCTGCATTCCGGAAGCTGGCCCAAGGCAAGGTGACGCCGTTTCAGCAGACCGATGCACTCGAACACGCTTCGCAATGCGCGCTGCGCTTGAAGCGCCTCGAAGAAGCGATGGAGGTCGCGAAGCAGATCCCGCTGCCGGCGCATGCCAAGCTCGCCCAGATGCGCGTGCTCGGAGACAGCTACGGGTCGAATGAAATCGTCAAGCAGTTCGGCGACGAAGATTTATTGCGCTGGCCCGACGGCATCATCGCCGACGGGGCATTTGCACGCGGCAGTGCGTGGTTCGTCGTGAAGGATGGATCACGAGCGGAGCAAGACCTTCTCTTGGCGGCCTCCTATGCCACGGAAGAAAACCTGCGCGGACAAATCTGGCTCAGCCTCGGCGCGACCTATCGGCAATACTTGAAAGACGACGCGAAAGCGATCGCGGCGTATCGCCGAACGTACGAGACGGCGAACGAATTCAAGCATTGCAGCGCCGCAGTTGCGATCGCCGGAATCCTTCGCAGCCAAAGCCGTGAGGCCGAGGCCCAGGCCGAGTTGCAGCGCATCGATGAGCGCAAGATGACGATTCCCGTTTACCGCGATATGCTACTCAAGGCCAAGGCCGCGACCGTTCCGAATCACCAATAACTTTCGCTCGAATAACACGATGCCTCGAATCATGCCGAACATTCGCTTCCGAATTCTCAGTGCGTTGCTATGCGGAGCTTTCGCCGTGCTGCTTGCCGCCGAGCCGCTGCGTGCCGAAGTCACGGTCGTTGAGCGAGACGACTGCATTCGCATCACCGTCGATGGCCAGGTCTTCACAGAATGGCGGTATAAGGATTGGGTCGCGCCGTTTCTGTATCCGGTCGTCGGGCCGAACGGTGAGAACGTCACGCGGCACTATCCGATGAAGTCGGGCATGCCGGGCGAAGAGCAAGATCACCCGTGGCACCGCTCGATTCGCTTTTCGCATAGCGACGTAAACGGCTTCAACTTTTGGTGGGCGCCCGGCAAAGAGAGGGCAGGGCACACAGCCGAGATCAAGCTCGAAAAAATCGAGCGACTCACCTCGGGCAAGACCGGCGAAGCGATTTTTTGGAATCAATGGCTCGGCGACGGCAAGCTTGTCTTGCGCGAGAAGGTGCGACTCGCGGTCACACCGCTCGCCGGCCATCAGACATTGCTGGACTACGACATCGAACTCCATGCCGGAGCTGCGCCGGTCGTGTTCGGCGATAAGCGCGACGGTGGCTTGCTCGTACGCGTGGCGGGAACGATGAAGGTCGAAGACGAGAAGGGAAATAAATTCCAAGGGACGATCGTCAACAGCCGCGGCGACCGCAACGCCGACGCTTGGGGAAAACAAGCCGAATGGACCGACTACTTCGGGCCCGACGCTACCGGCAAGACGGTCGGCATCGCGATATTCGATCATCCTTCGAACTTGCGATTCCCTACGCATTGGCATGCTCGAACCTACGGCCTGATGACGGCCAATCGCTTCGGAACGGATCACTTTCTCGGAAAGTACGGCGACCACAAGACGTTGATCTGCGCGCCGGCTAAGAACTGCAATTGCCCCGCCTGCGAGTCGCACTCGGGCGACTACACGATTCCCGCCGGCGGGAGCTTGAAGCTCCGAAATCGATTCTATATCCACCACGGCGACGCAACGACGGCCGACGTCGCGCAGCAGTATCGCGATTACACGTCCGATCCGGAATCGACGTTGGCCCTCATGCAAGCGTTGATGCGGCAATTCAAGTCGAGCACTCTGGTCGAGCAATATGCGAACACCGATTTTACCGCTTGGCCGGCCGAGTTCGCGGCGCAAAGAAGCGAAGCGCTGCGACTGCGCGCTTTGGCATATTCCGTCGTGAAGAAGGGGAAGAAATCGGAAGAAGACTACAAGTCGGCGATCAAGCTCGACCCGGAAAACGGCGGGCTATGGATGGGCCTCGCCGACAACTACGCGAATGCGCTCGACGATTCGCCACAAGCCGAGGCCGCATATCGGCGCGTGTTGGAGCTCACCGGAAAAACGTACGGCTGGATGCCTATTCAAGCGACCATCTCCTTGGCGCGAAGTTTCATCGATCGGGCCAAGCCCGACGAGGCGTTGAAGCTGCTCAAGGAGCTCGACGCCGTAACCACGATGGCCCCGGCGTGGCGCATCAAGATCTTGCGAACCTACGGCCATGCCTACGCCGCGCAAGGCAAAGAAGAAGCCTCGCTCGCCAAGTTTCGCGAGGCATTGAAACTGGAAGCGACGAAGTAGGCAGCAGCATCGACTGGCGACATGAATCGAAAACCTAACGTGCATCGGATCGAATTCTTGAACATCACTCACATACTCAAAAGACTCCTGACGGCGCTGATCCTGTCGGGCTTCGCGAACATCGCCGCAGCGGAAGGGCCCTTCATGGCCGGCACGGCGAAAGTCGACATCACGCCGACCCCGGAAACCGCCGTCGATCTCTCCGGCCGGCATCTTGCGCCGCGCGACTCGCTCTATGCGCGCGTGCTCGTGCTCAAAGACGGCGACACATCGCTGGCGATCGTCTCGCTCGACTTGATCGTGTTCGCCTCGCCGAAGGTCGTCGCCGAAGCGAAAGCGAAATGGGGCGTCGATCATGTCATCCTCAGCGCCACGCACACGCATGCGGGCATGAACCCGCGCGGCATGCTCATTAAGCCTCCCGCGATGCCCGATTGGACGCGCAGCAACAAGGCTCCGGCCGACACGATCGATTGGCCCGGGCTTTCGGCGGACCCTTGGTATGCCGCGACGGAAGAGAAGGTCGTCGCCGCGATCGGCACGGCGATGCAAAACCTTTTCCCGGCGCGCATTGCGTCCGGTAAAGGATCGTTCGACAGTGCCTACATGGCGCACAACCGACGGCTGGTACGCAACGGCCGCGCGAGCCCGATGTGGGAAAATCCCGATCGCAAACCCACTTCGCCGATCGATCCTACGGTCGGCGTGATTCGCGTCGAAGATCTGGCGGGCAAGACTCGAGCGCTGGCCGTGCAATACGCTTGCCATCCGGTCGCGACGATGGGGGCCGGTGAAATGTCGCGAGATTTTCCGGGCGGGATGGTCGATTACGTCGAAGAGCAACTCGGCCCTGAGTGCCTCGCCATGTATCTGCAAGGCGCGCAGGGCGATATCGATCCGTACGACTTGCACAATCTGCGGGGTGAGAATCGGTTCAATATCCCGAAGCAGGCCGGCATTTCGCTCGGCAAAGGAGCTTTGCGCATCGCGGCCGATCTGAAGACTCGGCCTGAGAGCGATCGGGCCGCTCTCGAGATCAAAGAAAGCCTCCTCACGATCCCGAACCGCAGCGGCAACGGAACCACCGACGTAGGATTGCTCACCGTCGTCGTCGATCGGAATCTGGCGTTGATCGCGATTCCGGGCGAGCCGTTCATACAACATCAACTCGATCTCACGGCGCGCTCGCCGATCGCGAACACTTTCATCTTGGGAGTCGCCTACCCAGGCAAAGGGTCGCCGTTCGTCGTCTACATTCCGACGGTGCAAGCCGTGAAGGAAGGGGGCTACGGCGCCACGGAGTGCAGCTTCCTTGCCGCCGACGCGGGCGAACGGATCGTGGCCGAATGCCTCGGCAAGATCCAAGAACTTCTCGACGCGAAATCTACGGAGAAAAAGCAATGACGATGCTGCGCAACGCAGAGCCCGCCGCGACAGCCGGCACCGACGACGCAGCTCGCCGCGCCTATTGGGCCGAGCAAATGGAGCTCGGCTACGAACTGATCGAACGAGTTCTCCCGTTCGAGGTGCAAGAGTGCGGCGAAGGTTTCGCTTCGCTCCGCGATGCGGCAGACTCGGCCGGCGTGGAGATGCAGTTCTCGTCGACGAAGATCGCCGGTGAATTGGAGCGAGTTTATTTCATGCGCTCGAGCCTCGTCGACGACGTCGTCGCAGTCGGCCGAAAGATGAACGAGCGGGGTTGGATTCTGAAGATCGAAGACGGCTACCGCTCGCTCGAAATGCAAGGCCAACTCGTGCGGAAGCCCGAGTTGTTCGACGTGATCCTGAAGAAATGTATCTGGGAGAACGGCGGTCAGGTTCCTTCGGTCGAAATGATGTTTCGCCGCGCGCTGGTGTTGATCGCCAACATCCCTAAGATCGGCACCCACATGTCGGGCTCGGCGATCGACGTCTCGGTGTTTCGTCGCGACGACGGCAGCGAAGTCTCGCGCGGCTACCCTTATCTGGAAATGAGCGAACGGACCCCGATGCGCTCGCCATTCGTCGCAGCGGAACACTTGAAGAATCGCCTCGAAATCACGGCGATGCTCGAAGCCGAAGGGTTCGTGCATTTCCCTTTCGAGTTTTGGCACTTCAACAAAGACGACGCGATGGGGCACATCCTCCGCGACAAACCCGCCCCGGCACGCTTCGGGCCCGTGCATTGGGACCCCCAAACCAATCGGGTCGTCCGAGTGGAGGAGCCGCTGACGCCGCTCAATCCGCTGCCGGTGATCGAACGAGAAATCGCGGCAGCCCTGAAGCGGAGCACGGGCGGCGCCGAATAGGCGGCATTCCGTCTACCGCTTTGCGTGCCGCACGATGATCACACCCCGTTCGACGAATGCCGGCCGATTTGCGAACGGTGGCATCCGAAGACCGGTCGACTTGCAGCCAGCCGTTTTTTCTGTAAACTGATGCACGGTTGTGATCACCCGAGAGCCGGCTGCGGTGTCTGATTGGGTGCGTTACGGTTTGCACCCTTAGCTCAATTGGATAGAGCATCGGTCTACGGAACCGAAGGTTAGTGGTTCGAGCCCACTAGGGTGTACTTGCATTTGAGCCTCGGTAATGGCGGGAATTCTCGCTGTTTCCCGAGGCTTGTTGCGTTTACGGTGGGGAGTCGCTTCGGTCTCTTGGGGTGCGTGAGACTGCACCTCGGCGCACTGTTTTGCGTCCGAAAACGCCAAGCAAACCGCCAAGACAGTATCGGCCCCTTTCGCTTCCCCTCGCGAGGTCGCCGGCTCGACGGTTTGGCCGTCGGTCCCCGTAGCGAGAGCCCCCATTGCTTCGGGGGCCGAAAGATCCGGCAAGAGGTCGAGGGCCTCGGCTTGCTCGGCCGTCTCTACGTGCGTGTACCGCCCCAGTGTGAGCCGAGGGTCGGAATGCCGGGCCATCGCCTGCATCACGCTCGGGTGAACGCCGGAACGCGCCAGCAGCGTGATGAACGTATGCCGCAAGCCGTGGAAGTCGACCACTTGGCCGGCGTCGTCACGTTCGGCAAGGAACGTCGACCGCTCCCGCTCCCCCCGTTCCTCGACCGTTGAGGCTTCGGCCAGCCACGCCGCACGGGCCGCTGCAAGATCGAACCGAACCATGTCGGCCGTCGAGTCGCTTGGGGGAACGGCGAACGCTTGCGCCGTCGGTAGCTTCCGGCTTAGGTGCGCCTGGAGTTCGAGGGCCGTATCGGGTCGCAACGGAAGTTCGTCCCGTCGTCGTCGCTTGCTATTCCCCGCCTCGACGATCACCGTCGCAAGCTTCGCGCCGAAGCGAAAGCTAAGCCGCGTAAGGCTGCGCAGTTCACTCGCACGGAGTCCACTCTCGACCGCCAGCCGATAAACGAGGGAGCGCTCCGATCCGCTCATGCTGAACCGCTCGGGACCGCCCATCGCCGCGGAGAGTAGCCTCCGCAGTTCATCGACCGACAAAGCGCGTCGTTCGTGGCGTCGATCCGTGGCGACGTTCAGCCGTGCGAGGCTTTCCAACGGGTTCGAGGTCGCGCGGCGTTCGCTTACCATCCAGCGGCAGAATTGCTTCGCCGCTTGCAAGTAGAAGTTGCGCGATTGAATCGAACGCCCCGGGATTCGTCGCTTCGACTTTCCTTTCGTCGCCTTGCTCACTTGGGCATCGGTCGTGAGTTTCGCCAGCCAATTCAGCACGGCGCTCGATTGCACGTCGCTCCATTGCTTGAATCCGCAGCCGTCGAACAAGTCGCGGGCGCGCTGATGAACCATTTGCACATGCTTCGCGGTATTCCCGCGGGCGAGGATCGCCGCTTTGAAGTCGTCGAGGTGGACCGTCAAGCGCTTGATGGCCGCCGCTCGCGAGGCTTCCAGCAAGCCGATACGGGCCATCGCTTCGCGGGTCGCTTGGGAAAGCGTTTCGATCCAGCGCGAAAGCTCCGGGTCGGTCGGTTCGTTGTTAGATCGACAATCGACCAGCCGCTCGACCTTCCGGCCGAACGCTTCGCTTTGCGCCTTGTCCGTGAACGCCGGCAAGCGTTTCACCCGTTCCAAGTGGTCGCGGAACTCGACGTACCACTTCTCCGATTCTTGCCGCTTGCCGCCACGGTCCTTATACGTCGCCCTGAATACTCGCACGTTTCACCTTTTGCCGATCGCTCGGATTTAGACGTTTGGACCGTGGCAAACCACTTCAAAATTCAAAACCGCCCCCAGCCTATCGAGGGCCTTGGCCGAGATTCCCCGCTCGCCCGATAGAAACCTCGACAACGTCGCTTCGTCGATTTCGGCTAGCTTCGAGAGGGCATAGCAACTCAACCCGCACTCGCGCACATGCCGGCGTACTTGGTCGGTCACGGCTACCCGTTTCGCATTCTTTGATTTCTTTGCCATGTTCAAGCTATCGGATATACTTGTCTAAATGTCAAGCATTGAATTATAGGCTGCCGAGGTAGCGATACCTGCTAGCCTGACCTGTCGCAACGCTACCCTTCGAGACTTCGTCCAAGAGCCCCTCGATACGGAGCAATCTCAGCCAGCGCGAGACTTGTACGTGCGAGCTATCGAGCAAGCCGCCGGCCGCTCGGGTCGAGAGATAGAACGGGCCTCGGCCCGCGACTATCTGCAACTCTCGACAAAGCCCGACAAGCAATCGCACCTCCGGTGTTTCAAATTGCGCCGCTTCGGGAGGCGGTTCCATCTTTGCGACTTTGGCAAACATCATGGTAAGCGGTTCCTCTCCCTTAGGGTTACGGACCTTGGGCCACCCCTCGACGAAATCGAGCCACGTCTCGTCAAAAGCTTTGGTGCGCATGTTCGGCAACGCGCGTCGATGCCATTCCTTTACTATGGGCCGCATCGCTTTGGGAGAGTTTTCTCGAAACTCCGGGACAGCCTTCAATTCCCGACAGAGTTCAAACAGCTTGCGATGTCGGAAGCCATCTTTGGTCGGAGTTGTCCGTTCAAGCGCCAACTCGACTCGCCTTTGTAACAGAGAGGGCAGAGAGTCCAGAGAATACTCAAGACATAAGGGCGGTTCAGGCGGGGAAGCTATTGCATCCGATGGAGCAGCGGATAGTTCTAGGTCGCTTACGTCGTTCCCATCAAACCCCTCCCCATCCTCCAATGTCTTAGGTTCTCTCTGTACCTCTCTGTTACATGGCCCAAAACCAGAATCGAACAAATCGACCCGCGGGAAGTTTGCCGTCGAGGTCAACCACTTGTATTTGTGGCCCGAGGGGTGCAAGCTTGGCGGAAGGACCGAATAGCTACCGACGCCGATTCGGAGTTCCCCTCCTACGCAATTCAGCGCGCCGATGCCGGCCGGTTTGCCGATCGCAGCGCGATAACGCCGTTCGCAATCAACCTCGACCGTAAAATAGACGTGTCGCCCGCGGCTCGTTTCGACCGTCGGCAGCGTCGCGGCGAGTTCCGGCCGCTCCGCGCTCCAGCAGAGATACTCTTCCATATCGTCGAAGTCGCGCGATCCGAGGCCCCCGGAAATGCTTCCGAAGATCACGGCGACGCCGGGAAACCCCTTCCCATCGAACCATTTCGTTAGTTTCGCCTCGTTCGCCGGTTTCGTTTGAAAAGGCTTCCAGCGTCGAAGGGCAGGCTTTTTGTTCGCTCCCAACGGGATCAAGCTCCAGCCTCGCCGACGATAGCCGAGGGCCGCTTCGAAAATCTCGCTCATGCCGCACCCCCGCGGCGTATGACCTCCCAGCGGTCGCGAGGGGGCGAGCCGGCGGCAAGCCAGGCCCGCAACTCGTCGAGGGGCCAACGGGTCGCACGGCCGAGCCGTACGGGCCTCGGGATGCGTCCTTGCGAGTGAAGCGCCCAGAGGTGCCGCTCGCTGATTCCTAGTTGCTCGGCCGTCTCAGCGGCATTCAGGGCCAAGCGTTCCGACGCGGTTTGATTCGTTTTAGTGCTCATGAACCGAAAAATACGGCTCACGGAGCGGTAGGTCTAAGCCCGGTGCGTGGGCGGTCGAAATATAGGTGAGCGGTAGGTCACCTATCACGGACCTACCGGCCCAGCTTCCGAGGCTTGTTCGACTCGTTTCCAGCGGATTCCTTCTCCACTCCCGTCGGCTTCGAATTGGATCAAGCCAAGGCCGTCGTTCAATGATCGCACGGCGCTCCTTAGCCGTTCGTCGTCGCGGCCGCCGGGCAACGGGTCGTCGATTCGTGTCGGCCATCCGTCTTCCTCGAATGCGGTGAGAATAGCAATTACGTTCTTTGCTAAGGGCCGAACTCGTCGAGCCAACTTGTCACCGAAGCGAAGTTCGCCATCCGTCGGCCGCCAATCCGGCCGCACTGCGATTGGGGCCACTTCGGTTGGGGAATCTTCCTCGTCTTCGTCGTCGAATTCTGTCTCGTCATCGCCCGACGACTTAGGACGCGGGAGTTTTCTGAGTTGCAAGAGCCGGTCGACAAGCGCGTTACTTCGAGCTGTCGCCCATTCCTCAAACTCGGTCAGGTCGTTCTGCTTGGTGCGCTTTTCTAAGTCTTCCCACTCAATAGAGAGGCGAAGCCAAAGCCCGTGATCACCGCGTGCGGAAAATTCGTCGAACCGTTCATAGCATCCGCCTTGCTGATGAACTTCGTCATCAAGAACGCTGTCGAGTCCGCACTGCTCATCTTCGCTTAGGCTATCGATCCGGTTAAAGACCTCTTGAATACCGCTTCCGAAATCTGCCGTAAGGTATGAGACAACGCGCTCGTCCGCTCTTATTTCGATGAGCGTCGTCTCGTGTTCGCAAGCTATGTCATAGAGTGACCCTCGGGTGTTGTCGTCCCAACTACCGAGTTCGTGCTCTTCGTATAATTTCCACGAGTGCGCCAGGTCGAGAAACCTTGCGGGCTCGCTCACCGCCGACACGGCCTCGATAGTGACATCTTCGTCCTTGTGATACTCGCCGAGGTAGATCCGCAGAGCGGAAAGCAACGTATCGCACTCCGCAGCCGACAATCTATCGGTGCGAAAGAACACGCGCCACGGATGCTCGTCCGAAGCGCATGCGAAATAATGAACCGCTAGACGGTTGGCGTCCGGCATGAATGACCCTTTGAACATCGGGCCGGGCCGCGCGGCGAAGCGCAAAGGGTGAAAGAAACGCAAGCGCCGCACGGTCCGCACGCCGCGGCGTTTGCAATCGCCGTGGCTCACCCGATAAGAGGTAGCATCCTATCGCGGCGGCCGGCCTAATTTCCAGCGGTGAAAATCGAGTCGCGCGGCGGGATCGCAATTCCGCTTGTATTTCGCACAAAAGTCTGCACGGTGCGGCTTTGGTCTTTGGGGCCGGTGCATCAGGGATTTGCCCCACCCCCGGGCTCCTCGACGAAAAAGTTCCCAATTCTGCGATTTCTCGCGCACTCCGGCCAGATCGTTTCGAGGGGGCGATTGCCCTAGATATTCGAGGCCCCTATCCAGCTTGCCGAGGCTACGATCCGTGGTCGCGCGCCGCTTACTCGGTGGCCGGCCGATAGGCATCGCTCGGCATGCGCATTATCATGCCCGGTCTATCGGGTCGAACAGCCGACGGCAGTGAGAGGCAACATGGCTCGGAAGAAGTACGACGATCTCGGCAAAGAGGATTTGATTCGCTTGCTGGAAGCGCGCGATCGGCGCGATGCTACGCGCTTCGGCCTCGTTTGGGAGGCTAACGAAATCGAGCGAGACAAGGCGCTGAATCAAGATTTTGTCGCCCTCGACCTCGACCGCACGCTGAGTTGTCCAGCCGATGCTCCGGCATGGAAGAATCTGATTATCGAGGGAGACAACTTCGACGCGCTGCGTTATCTCCGCATGACATTCGCCGGCCGAGTGAAATGCATCTACATCGATCCGCCGTACAACACCGGCAATAAGGACTTCGTTTACAACGACCACTACGTTGACAAAGAAGACCTTTGGCGGCACTCAAAGTGGTGCGAGTTTATGTTCCAGCGGCTGACGTTGGCGAAAGACTTGCTGCGAGAGGATGGATCTATTTTTGTCTCGATCGGAGATGACGAAGTCTTCCAGCTTGGTCAGTTAATGCAACGCGTCTTTGGACAGCAAAATTTCGTTGCAAACGTGATTTGGGAGAAGGCATATGCTCCTAAGAACACCGCCCGCCATTTTTCCGAAAATCATGATTTCATCCTCGTTTATGCGAGAAATGGCGCTACTTGGAAGCCAAATCTCGTAGCGCGATCGGAGAAGCAAGACAAAGCCTACAAAAATCCCGACGACGACCCGCGCGGCTTATGGCGAACAGACGGAATGTCGGCGCGCAATTACTACAGTAAGGGGACCTATCAGGTTGTTTGTCCCTCTGGTCGTATCGTGGAACGTCCACCGACCGGGCGCTATTGGATCTATTCCGAAGAAACATTTAAGGAAATGGACAAAGACGGTCGCATTTGGTGGGGGAAGGACGGAAACAATGCCCCGGCAGTCAAACGATTCCTCACGGAAGTGAAGCAGGGCGTCGTACCGCAAACTATCTGGCCGTATTCTGAAGTCGGGCACACTCAAGAGGCAAAAAAAGAGATCGTTCAAATCGTCGATTTTGCCGATTCCGGAAGTGTATTTTCGACCCCGAAGCCCGTCCGATTGATGGAGCGAGTTCTTCAGTTAGCGACGAGCGATGACGATCTAGTTTTGGACTTTTTTGCTGGGAGCGGAACATTTGCCCACGCCGTTCATAACCTGAACAAAAATGATGGGGGACGTCGCAGGGTCATTCTTGTTTCCAGCACGGAGGCCACTGTCGATGAGCCGACGAAAAACATCTGTCGTGATATCTGCGCTAGGCGCGTTCGCCGAGTCGTCGAGGGCTATGGCAATATGCTGGGACTTGGCGGCGACTTTGCCTATCTCCGTTGCCGTCGAATCGCTCCGGGCCGGCTTACCGAGATTGAACACGCTCAAGTGTGGACGGCCTTGCAACTCACTCACATGCCAACGATCACAGAATTCGAAGAAGCCTTGCCGTTCGTGAGCGCCGCGCACGACGACCAACAGTTGATTTACGTGCCGCACTTCCGCGCTAAAGACGCAAAGGCCTTGGCAAAAGCCGTCGGACGTTTGCCGGCTTGCATCGTCTACACGTGGCAACCGGACGCCGTGAAATCACGTTTGAAAGAGGCTGACAACGTACAAGTCGAGGCCGTGCCGGAAAGTCTCGCACGCCGATTCGGAATGAGGATTTAGCCGATGGCATTGATTACGCTCAAGCCGTTTCAGCAGCAAGCCGTCGATAGCGCAGTCGCGGTATTCGCCCATATGCGATCGATTCTCGATGCCGCAGGCGCAAGCGAGGACAATCGCGCAACTGCGATTTTCGATAACGGCTATCTGCTCATTGAAGCGCCCACCGGCTCGGGCAAGACGTTGATGGCCGGAAACATCGTCGAGCGTATAAGCGCGGCCGACCGGGTGGTCTGGTTTTGGTTCGCGCCGTTTAAGGGAGTCGTCGACCAAACGGCGGCGGTTCTGCGCGAGCAGTTCCAAGGCTTGCGACTGCGCACGATGGCTGACGACCGCAACCCTATCGGAACTCAGAGCGGCGACGTGTTCGTGACGACTTGGGGCCTTGTCGCAACACGTGTTCGCGACCGACGCAGCGTGAGGCAGAATAGCGAGCTGACCGATAGCATCGACGACTTGGTCGTTTCGCTGCGCGAGCAAGGGTATCGAATCGGCGTCGTCGTCGATGAGGCGCATCACGGATTCCACGCCGATACTCAAGCCGCCGTGTTTTTTCGCACGGTACTTCCGGACGATGCCGACTTGCGCGACCTCAAAGACCGGATGCAAATCGGCAAGATCCATCGAATCGGCGTGAGCCGCGCCGACGCCGTCGGCCCCGGGCCGCACGAAGGGTTGATTAAGCGCGGAATCAAAACGATTGCATGGCGTCTGGAGGAAGGATCGGATGCCGCGGCCGATTTTGAGGATACGGCGCTTCGCCACGGCGCGGAGTTGCATCGGTTCCTAAAAGACGAACTGAAGCGAGCCGATATCAATTTGACGCCCCTCATGCTGGTACAAGTCGATAGCAAGCCGAAGTCGGTCGAGCGAGTCAGAGAGAAGCTCTTAAAGCTTGGGTTCACCGAGGCGCAAGTCGCGACGCATACCTCGGCCGAGCCGGATGCGAACTTGCTTGCTCTTGCGAACGACGAAACCCGAGAGGTACTGATCTTCAAGATGGCGGTCGCCCTCGGCTTCGATGCGCCGCGCGCGTGGACTCTGGTTTCAACTCGGCCGGCGCAAGACGAGGATTTTGGCGTGCAACTCGTCGGACGCATCTTGCGCGTGCATCGGCGACTTCAAGGCAAGATCGTTCCCGACGCTTTGCGTTACGGATATGTGATGCTTGCCGATATCGATGCGCAAACGGGCCTCGACG